>DATCRO010000081.1:0-11564 GCA_036569025.1 Burkholderiaceae bacterium | reverse complement strand
GTACACCTCTCTGGACTCGGTCGAATTCCCCTTCGGGGCAGGCGGACCCTATTGCGTGGTCTGGCTTGATGCTTCTAAGCACGTCGTCGGCAAGAAGGAACTCGATTTCGTGGATTGATCGGCCGTTCGCGATGGGGCGATGAAGGCCCGCTTTCGGGCTTCGCGTCCGACGGTCGCGACGTCAGCACCGGGTCGTCTCCAGCACTTGCAACCATCGCCGAATTGTCCCATTGGCGCGGTATCCCGCCAGCGTCTTGCCACCTGGCAGCGTGGCGCCGAAGGCGCCGCGCTCGTCGGGCACGAGAAGGAGCGTCGGCACTGCGATCCGTCGTTCGCGTCAAGCCTCGCGCCCCGCCAGAGCGATGGCCGCGGGCATCGACGCGGCCTCGATGGCCCGTCGATGCCAAAGCCCCTCACAAAACCCGCGAATGTTTTCATCCACCGGCTGACACGCCGGCGCGGCAGGGTGGGCTGGGGCTTCGATCGCAGGCGCGACCGGCGCGACGCGGGTGGGAGCCTCCGGTCCGCCAATCACCACATTGAACGCGGCCCGCGCGCGAGCGCGAGGACGAAGTCGAAGCCGCGGAACCCGCTGAATCCGCGCCGTCCAGGCCGGATTCCGACGCACGGCAAGCCGGAGAGCGGAGTCCCAGCCCGGCCTGTCGCTCACGTAGCGCAGGCCTGCGCGAAGCGGCAACCGCACATCGGCAGCAGCCTCTCCGGACGGAAGAATGGCGAAGGTGCCGACGCCACAGGAACGTACGTCGAACGACGCACCCGTTCACACGATGCAAATGCGAATGCGGCCTTGCCAAGACGCGATCCCGCTGCCGCACCGCGCCGGGTAAGCTGGCGCATGGCTTCTGAAAGCACCACGACGCCAACGCTTGCCTCGCTGTCCACCACCACCCCGGTGCCGCGTCCGCAACGCCTGTGGCCCGGCCTCGCGCTCGCGACGGCCGGCTCGATCGCCTTCTCGGGCAAGGCGATCATCGTCAAGCTCGCGTACCGCTACGGCGTCGACGCGGTGACGCTGATCATGTACCGCATGCTGTTCGCGCTGCCGTTGTTCGCGGCCATCGCGTGGTGGGCGGGACGCGGCAAGCCCGGGCTCGCCGCGCGCGACTGGCGGGTCGTCGCGGGCCTGGGCTTCTCGGGCTACTACCTCGCGAGCTTCCTCGACTTCGCGGGCCTGGCCTACATCAGCGCGGGCCTCGAGCGCCTCGTGCTGTACCTGAACCCGACGCTGGTGCTGCTGATCGGTCGCGTGCTGTTCAAGCGCCGCGTCGAGCGCTCGCAGCTGCTGGCGCTGGCCGTCAGCTACGCCGGGGTGCTGCTGGTGTTCGGCCACGAGGCGCACGTGGGCGGCGGTCACGTCGCGCTCGGCGTGGCGCTGGTGTTCGGCAGCGCGATCAGCTACGCCACCTACATGGTGTTCAGTGGCGAGGAGGTCAGGCGCCTGGGCTCGCTGCGGCTGACGGGCCTGGCCAGCACGGTGGCCTGCGGGCTGTGCCTGCTGCAGTTCGTGCTGCTGCGGCCGCTGTCGTCGGCCGCCGTCGCGCCGCAGGTGCTGTGGCTGTCGATGCTCAACGCCACGGCCTGCACCGTCGCCCCGGTGCTCATGGTGATGATGGCCATCGAACGCATCGGCGCCACGGTGGCCGCGCAGACGGGCATGGTCGGCCCGCTGAGCACCATCCTGATGGGCATCGTGATCCTGGGCGAGCCGTTCACGATATGGATCGCGGCCGGCACCGTCTTCGTGCTGTCGGGCATCTGGCTGCTGGCGAAGTCCAAGCCGAAGACCTGAGAATGGGGCCTGCGGAAAGGCCCCCATGAACTTCGACTGGCACAACCCCTACGCCACCGTGCGCAGCCCCGTGTTCGCGCGCAACGTGGTCTCGACCTCCCATCCGCTGGCCTCGCAGGCCGGGCTGCGCATGCTGCTCAAGGGCGGCAACGCGATCGACGCGGCGATCGCGGCGGCGGCGGCACTGACCATCGTCGAGCCCGTGTCGTGCGGCCTGGGCAGCGACCTGTTCGCCATCCTGTGGGACGGGCAGCGGCTGCTCGGGCTCAACTCGTCGGGCGTCGCGCCGGCCGCGTGGGACCGCGCGTACTTCGACCGCCGCCACGGCGGCGCGATGCCGGTGCGCGGCTGGGATTCGGTGACCGTCCCCGGCGCGGTGGCGGGCTGGGTGGCGCTGTCCGAACGCTGCGGCCGGCTGCCATTCGCCGACCTGCTGGAGCCGGCCATCGAGCAGGCCGAGCGCGGCCATGGCGTGGCCTGCATCGTGGCTGACAAGTGGGCGCGCCAGGTGCCGCTGCTGCAGGCGCAGCCCGGCTTTGCCGAAGCCTTCATGCCGCATGGACGTGCGCCGCAGCCGGGCGAGCGCTTCGTGTTCGAGGCCGCGGGACGCACGTTGCGGGCCATCGCGGACACGCGCGGCGAGTCGTTCTACCGCGGCGAGATCGCGGCCGCGCTCGTCGCGCACGCGGCGGCCAACGGCGGCTCGATGACCGCCGCCGACCTGGCAGGCTGGCTGCCCGACTGGGTCGAGCCGATCTCGATCACCTTCGCCGGCCACACGGTGCACCAGATCCCGCCCAACGGCCAGGGCATCGCGGCGCTGATGGCGCTGGGCATGCTGGAGCAACTGGACGTCGTGCGATTCCCGGTCGACAGCATCGAGTCGCAGCACCTGCAGATCGAGGCGATGAAACTCGCCTTCGCCGACACCTACCGCTGGGTGGCCGACCACCGGTCCATGACCGAGGTCACCGCCGCGCACCTGCTCTCGCCCGCGTACCTGCGCGAGCGTGCGCGCCTGATCGTGCCCGGGCTCGCGCAGGACTTCGTCCATGGCACGCCGCCGCCGGGCGGCACCGTCTACCTGACGGCGGCCGACGAGCAGGGCCGCATGGTCAGCCTGATCCAGTCCAACTACATGGGCTTCGGCAGCGGCGTCGTGGTGCCCGGCACCGGCGTCAGCCTGCAGAACCGCGGCCAGGGCTTCACGCTGGACGCCGCGCACCCGAACGTCGTGGCGCCGGGCAAGCGGCCGTTCCACACCATCATCCCCGGCTTCCTGAGCCAGGACGGCCGGCCGCGGATGAGCTTCGGCGTGATGGGCGGCAACATGCAGCCGCAGGGCCACGTGCAGACGCTGATGCGCATGCTGCGCCACGGCCAGCAACCGCAGGCCGCGTGCGATGCGCCGCGCTGGAAGGTGGCCACCGGGCTGGCCATCGACTTCGAGCGCACGATGGCGCCGGGCCTGGTCGCGGGCCTGCACGCGCTGGGTCACCAGTCCGAGGCCACGGCCGATGCCTACATGGATTTCGGCTCGGGCCAGTTCATCTGGCGGCTGTCGGACGATCCGGCCGACGGCTACGTCGCCGCCAGCGACTCGCGCCGCGACGGCCAGGCCGTGGGGTTCTGAGCAACCGTCCGACGGGGCGCCAAGGTCAAGGCTCGCGTGCTACAACAGGCCGTCCCACATCGACGAGCAGGAGGACCCCCGTGAGCAAGGCGATCCAGATCAGTGAATTCGGCGGGCCCGAGGTGCTGCGCCTCGTCGACGTCACGGTGGGCGACCCCGGCCCCGGGCAGGTGCGCGTGCGCCACCACGCGTGCGGCATCAACTTCATCGACGTCTACCAGCGCACCGGCCTGTACCCGAGCCCGCTGCCGCTGATCCCGGGCGGCGAGGGCGCCGGCGTGGTCGAGGCGGTGGGCGAGGGCGTGGCGCACCTGGCCGTCGGCGACCGCGTCGCCTACGCCGCGCCCAAGCCGGGCAGCTACTGCGAGGTGCGCGTGCTCGACGCGCTGCACGTGTGCCGCCTGCCTGACGACATCGACTTCGAGACCGGCGCCGCGATGATGTTGAAGGGCCTGACCGTCGAATACCTGCTGCGCCGCACGCTGCCGGTCGAAGGCCTCGCGCCAGGTGACTGCATCCTGTTCCACGCGGCCGCCGGCGGCGTGGGCCTGATTGCCTGCCAGTGGGCCAAGGCGCTGGGACTGTCGCTGATCGGCACCGCCGGCTCCGACGACAAGTGCGCGCTGGCCCGCGAATACGGTGCCGCTCACATGATCAACTACCGCAGCGAGAACTTCGCCGAGCGCGTCAAGGAGATCACCGGCGGCAAGGGCGTGAAGGTGGTCTACGACTCGGTGGGCAAGGACACCTTCGACCGCTCCCTGGACTGCCTGCGGCCGTTCGGGCTGATGGTGGTGTTCGGCAACGCCTCGGGCCCCGCCGCCCCGGTCGCGCCGAACACGCTGGCCGCCAAGGGCTCGCTGTACCTGACGCGCCCGACGCTGTTCACGCACCTGGCCACGCGCGAGCGTACGCAGGCGATGGCCGACGAGCTGTTCGAGGTGGTGCGCGACGGCACCGTCAAGGTCCGCATCGACCAGCGCTACCCGCTTGCGGAGGCCGCGCAGGCGCACCGCGACCTGGAGGCGCGCAAGACCACCGGCTGCAGCGTGCTGCTCGCCTGACGCGGCGCGTCAGACGCCGTCCGGCGCCTCGGTCTCGATGAAGGTCATCTTGTACGACTGATCCGATTCGAGCAGCGTACGAAAGCCCAGCCGCGCATAGAGCCGCGCCGCCGGGTTCTGCTTGAGCACGCTCAGGTGCAGCAGCGCGCCGGCGTGGCGCGCCTCGGCGATCAGCGCGCGCAGCACCGTCTCGCCCAGGCCGCGGCCCTGGTGCGCGGGGACGATCTGGAACTGCTCGATCGTCCAGGTGCGCGTGTCCTGGATCACCTTGATGACGCCCACCGGATGCCCGTCGAGCTCGATGATGGTGGCCGCGTCGAGCCTGTACCTGGCGCGCCTGCAGTGCTCGCCCACGCTCACGACCAGGCCCTGGCGCGCGAAGTGCGGGGCCATGGTGGCCAGCCGCAGTTCCACGAGGAAGGGCAGGTCGGCCTCGACCGCCGGCCGAAGGCTCGGGAGCGAGGCCGTGGTCATCAGAACGGGACCTGGAATTGCAGCGTGGCCGTCGTGAGGTCGCTCGTCGTCAGGTGGCTCACGAGCGCCTCCATCGCGTAGTGGTTCGCGAAGCGATAGCGAAGGCCCGCGCTGACCAGGCCGTCGGTGATGATGGCCGAATCGCTCGCGCCGCCGCTGCCATCGTCCAGGTGGGTGCGCCCGATGCCGAGGCCGCCGACGAACTTGAGCCGCTCGGCCAGCGGGACGGCCATGGTGCCTTGCACGCCGATGAAGTTGTCGAACGAGCGCTCCTGCGTGAAGAACGCGCCGCGCACGATGTTCATGTCGGCGATCAGGATGAGCCGGCCGCCGAGGCCGTTGTCCGCGGTGTAGCCGAACGCGGCCGTGCCGAACATGGACTGGCGATCGCCCTGGATCCCCACCTCCTTGCCGCCGCCCCAGCCGATGCCCAGTTCGGGCGCGAACGTGCCTTCCGCGGACGCGGTGGCAGAGACGACAAGCGCAGCCGCGCCCGCGGCGACCCTCGCGATGAACGAAGTCTTGGTCATTGGATTCCTCCCCAGGAATTTGGATGGCGAAGACATGCGAACGCGCCCTCGCGGGGCGCGTCCTTCATGCGGCCTTGCCCTGTCAGGCAGAGCTCAGGCAGTGCCGAGCATAGCTCAGCGCAGGTTGCCGGTATGCCCCAGCGAGTAGCGGCCCGGCTGCGGCCACACGGTCAGGCCGTGCGGCTCCTGGCCGACGGCGACCTGCTGCACCGCGCCGGTGGCGGTGTCGAAGCGGTAGACGACGTCGTCGTAGCGGCCCGAGAGCCACAGGTACTTGCCGTCGGCCGTGACGTTGCCCATGTCGGGGCTGCCGCCGCCGGGCACCGCCCAGTTGGCGATGATCTTGTCGGTGGCGAAATCCAGCACGGCCACGCTGCCCGGGCCCTTGCGCGGGCCGTGGATCTTGTGCGAGCCGCGGTTGGCCACGTACAGGTGCCTGCCGTCGCGGCTGGGGTACAGGCCGTGCGCGGCGACGCCGGTGGTGATGAAGGCCGTCTCCTTGAACGCGGCGGCGTCGAGCACGTGGACGCCGTCGGCCTCCATGTCGGCCACGTACAGCTTCTTGCCGTCGGGCGAGAAGCGGATGTCCTGAGGCATGCCCTTGCGCGAGGTGCAGACCTCCGTGGTGGGGCCGCCGGCCGGCACGAACTTGTCCTTCAGGCGCGTGGCGGGCATCGGCAGCACGAGGTAGCCGGCCACCTTGCGGTCGACCAGGTCGATCTTGGCGATGGAGCCCTCGAACTCGCAGGTGAAGAACGCGGTGCGGCCGTCGATGGAGAAGTCGGCGTGGTTGATGCCGCCGCACCTGGGGGCGTCGATCGAGTACTGCATCGCCATCGTCTTCGGGTCGCGGAAGTCGAGGCGGTGGCGCGCCTCGGCGACGACGATGGCCGACTTGCCGTCCGGCGTGAAGTACATGTTGTACGGGTCGTCGACCGGGATGGCCGCGCCGGTCTTGCCGGTGCGCGGGTCGATCGGCGTGAGGCTGCCGTTGTTGCTGCGTTCGGCATTGTTGGCCGCCCACAGCGTGCGCAGGTCGTAGCCCACGACGACGTGCTGCGGGCTCTGGCCGACCTTGAGCGTGTCCACGACCTTCATCTTCGCGGGGTCGATCACGCTGACCGAGTTGCCGCGCAGGTTGGGCACGTACACGCGCACCAGGTCGTCCTTGAGCTCGGGCTTGATGTGCTCGGGGCCGGCGGTCTCGCTGTACAGGTTGCTGGGGTCGACGACCGGCGGCATGCCGGGCACGGTGACGACGGCGTGGGCGGTGCCGGACGCGGCAGGGTCGGCGGCGTGGCCGACGGCGGCAAGCGCCGCCAGGGCCGCGAGCGCGAGCAGCGACAGCGCGCTGCGGGAGGTGGCGTTCATGGGCGAGTTCGGGTGTCGGGGAACGGGTTCGAGGCGCCGCGGCCGGGAACGTTCCCTGGCGCGCGCCGCCTCGCGTCGTCCTCGATTCTCGCCGGGAAATGAGCTGCCGTTGCCCGGCCGTGGCCCGGGAATGACGGGTCGTTGCTACGCGTCAATCTCGCCCATGCGGCTCGGGGCCCGGTCGTTGCCCGGCAGGTCGGACATCGGTGCCTGGCCCGAGATCAGCGCCGTGGTCACGCGATCCACGAGTTCGCCCACCGTCAGCTCGCCGATGCAGTAGCGGTGGAAGTCGTATTCCGCGTTGGCCAGCTGCAGGCGCGCGGCGTCGACGTCGGCGCGTCGGCGCGCGTCGGCCTGACGGGCGAGCAGGTCGGTCTCGCGCCGCACGTGGCGCGAGAGCGCGTCCATCAGGTCGCGCAGCTGGAGCTCGAGCTCGGCGGCCTCCTCGCCGCCGGCCATCGCCAGGCGCAGCGCGGCGGCTTTGGTCGAGACGCCGCGGCGGCGGCGGTCGAGGTCGCTGGTGTCGACGGCGGGCTGCGACGGCCCGGGTGTGGCCTGCCCGGCCTGCACTGGCGCCACGACATGGGACCACTGCTCGCAGAACTGCGCCTGCATTCTCACGTGGTGGCGCAGGCGGTCGGCCAGCAGCGCGCTCAGCGACGCGCCCAGCAACGCCACGCCCAGCAGCACGCCGGGCGCGCCGTGCAGCATGACGAGGGTGAGGCCGCCGGACAGTGCGAGCGGCACGATGGCGTGCCGATGCCACGCGGGCAGGCTCGATTCGATGGACATGGACTCCCCCTTCCCGACGACGATGCAGGCTCGATGCGGCCTGCCTGTCGCCATATTGAAGCCGGCCGCGCGGTGGTGGAGGGTGGCCCCCCGGGTGCGACGCGGCCTGGCGTGAACAAAGTCGCGGCCGGGGCCGTCAGTTGGCTTCGGCGGCCCAGTTCTGGCGGACGCTGCGCAGGAAGCGCTCGATGCGGGCCACCGTGTCGGCCCGCGGGTTGTCGATCTGCAGCAGCTTCAGGCTGTCCCAGAAGATCGCGCAGCCGGTGGCGCGCTCCAGCAGCCGGTCGAGGTCCGTGCATGGGCCCAGGGGGCCGGTGGCGTCGTTCGGGACGTACCAGGTCGGCGGCATCGCGCCGAACACGAGCCACAGGCTGCCGTCGGCCGTCGTGCGCGCCTGCGGCTCGCCCGCGGGGTCGAAGCCGGGCAGCGGCAGCGCCTGGGTGAACTCGCCGTTGGCCGGCACCTCGGCGCGCCGGTTGTGCGGCAGCATCTTCATCAGCTTGAGCAGGCGCTGCTCGCCGTCGAGCTTCTCGAGCAGCCCCTGGTGCAGCGAGTGGTGCGGATGGATGCTGCGCGCGCTGGGCGTGGCCAGCATGGGCATGATGGCATCGACCAGCTTGCCGGCCTCGGGCACCTGGCGCAGCAGGGCCAGCTGCTCGGGCGACAAGGCGGTGCCGACGCGCCGCAGCAGCGCCCCGCGCAGCCGCGCCGAGCGCGCGGGCGGACACGGCGGGGTGGGCAGCACGGTGGCGAAGACGCGGAAGTGGTCGGAGCGCCGGACGGAGTCGATCGACACGCGGCCGTGCGCGGTGACGGTGATCTTGAGCGTGCCGTCGGGCAGCCGCGTGAGCGACGTGACGGTGGCGAGCGTGCCCACCGTGTGCAGGTCGGTGGCGGTGAATTCGAGCGTGCCGAACTCGCGCTGGCGCACCACCACGAGCTCCTTGTTGCCCGCGACGGCCGCCTCCACCGACGCGCGCGACAACGCCCGTCCCACGAACAGCGACGTCTCGCTCCCCGGGAAGAGCGTCATGTCCAGCAGCGGCAGCATCGGATAGTCGACGGCGGTCGGCATGGGGGTCAACGTGCGGCGTTTCTCAACGGGGGGCCTGCGTTTCCTTGCGGATCGCGGCGACGGTGGTCTCGACGACCAGGCGGGTGCCCAGCTCGCCCAGTTCGGCGGTGGCGCGTCTCGGGTTGCCGGTGACGCCCGCGGGGTAGGGGCCGGCCAGCCTGTCGGTGCGCACGAGCGCGGGATCGACCGCGAGCGCCAGTGCAGTATCCGCCAGTCCGGCGTGCGAGCCCAGCTCGGCCTCCGACACGCCGTGGGACTTCAGCGCGGCGACGTAGGCGGTCTGCGTGATGCGGTAGTAGTCCAGTGGCGCGTGGGCGCGGCAGGCCGGATCCCTGGCCCACTCGCGATTGAGCTTGTCGGCCACCTGCGTCAGGTCGGACTGGTAGCCGCCGTGGTCGCCCAGGAACACGACGTCCCTGAAGCCGTGCTGCTTGAACGACCGGGCGGTGGCCTCGAGCAGGCCTTCGAAGACGGCATCGGGCACCGAGATCGTGCCGGCGTACTTCATGTGCGCGGCCGGCGGATGGATGCTGCCCTCGGGCACGTAGGCGATCGTGGGGGCGACGATGGCGTTGCCGAGCGCGTCGGCGATGCGGTCGGCCAGCACGTGGGCACGCACGTTGTGCTTGCCCAGCAGCATGTGGGCGCCGTTCTGCTCGGTGCCGCCGATGGGCACGATGATCGTCGTGGCGCCGTGCGCGATGCGCTCGCGCAGCTCGACGCTGGTCATCGCCTCGAGGTCGTTGGCGGCCAGGCCGGCGGGCAGCGCGGCGCGCGCCGCGGGCGTGCACAGCGCCAGCAGCAGGGCGGCGGCGCTGGCGAGCCGGTGTGGGCAAGCGTGTCGCAAGGCGGTCATCCCCGGCGCACGCGCAGCAGCTCGTCGACGAGCAGGCAGATGGCGCCCAGCGTGATGGCGCTGTCGGCCAGGTTGAACGCCGGGAAGGTATAGGCCTGGTGCCAGTGCAGCGAGATGAAGTCGACCACCGCGCCGCGCGCGATGCGGTCGACGACGTTGCCGAGGGCGCCGCCCATCACCATCGCGATGGCGAACGAGAACAGCTTCTGCCCGCCGTTGCGGCGCAGCAGGTACGCCATGAAGGCCGAGGCGGCGAGCGCCAGCCCGATGAAGAACCAGCGCTGCCAGCCGCCGGCGGTGGCCAGCAGCGACCAGGCCATGCCGGTGTTCTCGAACCGGACGACGTCGAAGAAGGAGGTGACGGTGCGGCTCTCGCCGAGGCGCATGTCGGCGACGATCAGCGCCTTGGCGAATTGGTCGAGCAGGACCACGGCGAGCGCGAGGCCGAGCCAGAGCCACATCGAAGGGCTGGAGCCGGTGGAGCGGGAAAGGGAACGGGTGGCCATCAGGGACAAAAAGGGGGCTGGAGGCGCGATGCCTTCGCGCGGGGGATTGACTCCGCGCAAAAGCACCTACTTTAGCCGTTGTCGAGCGCTTCCTGACTGTTAGCAAACGTACGAAACAAGGGGCGTGCCCCCATTGACCGCCAGCGTGCGAGCAACCCCCGGAAGCGGGCGCCGCGGCATCGTGGCCACGGCCGGGAAGAATCCGGCGTTCGTTCACCCTCTTTCGGCCGCTGGCCCGTTTCATCGAGACGAACGCGCGATCCGGCCGGGCCGGCCGGCGCGCCCCGTGGCCCAACTGGAGGAGATCCGCATGAGCTTTGCTCTTTCGCAGCGTCGCACCGACCGCCATCCGGTCGGCCTGTTGATCGTCGTCGGCCTGCATGTCGTGCTGGCCGCGGCCCTGCTGTCCGCCAAGCTGCAGCACCCGCCGGCCAGAGAAGTGGCCATTCCGATGCAACCCCTGGACGAGCCGGCCAAGCCGACGCCGCCCAAGCCGGTCGACCTGCCGCCGCCGCCGCACGTGCTGCCGCACACCATCGTCGTGGTGCCGCAGGACTTCCCGACCGATCCGCCGCCGCCCGACGCCCCGCGGGGCGTGCCGGACGACGGGCAGAAGCCGCAGCCCGTCGTGGTCGCGTCGATCGGCCCGGACAAGCCGCCCGTGAGCGTCCCGCACATCCAGGCCCGGCCGGCGCGGCTGGACGCCGGCGCCGCGCAGTGCCGGCCCGACTATCCCGCGGCGGCCCAGCGCGCCGGCGCGACGGGCAGCACGCGCATCCGCTTCACCGTGGATGCCCTCGGGCGCATCGCCGGTTCGCAGATCCTGCATGCCTCGGGGCCGACGCGCGAGCACCGCCTGATGGACCAGGCCGCGGCCGCCGCGCTGGCGCAGTGCCCGGTGCAGGTCGGCACCGACGAGCAGGGCCGGCCGGTCGGGACGACCACCGACGTCGAGTACGTCTGGTCGTTGAATTGATCGCAGCGGGACGGCGGATGGCGGGTTACGCCTTCGGCTGACCCGCCCTACGGTTCCGCTCTATCTCTTGCCGTAACCCGCCATTCGTCGCCGGAAAGCAAACGAGGCGGCGCCTCGCGGCGCCGCCTTGTCGAAGGAAACGGGAACGACCGATCAGGCCACCGATCGCACTTCGCCCGTGCCGAACAGGTTGCTCGTGCAGCGCCCGCAGATCGTCGGATGCGCGGCGTCCGCGCCGACGTCCGCGCGCCAGTGCCAGCAGCGCTCGCACTTGGGCGACGTCGACGGCGTCACCGTCACGACGAGCTCGTCGCCCTCGACCACCGTCACGGCCGACGTGATGGTGACGAACTTCAGGTCGTCGCCCAGCGAGGCCAGCAGCGCGCGGTCCTCCGCGTTGGCGGCGATCGTCAGCTCGGCCTGCAGCGAGGAGCCGACGCCGCCGGCCTGGCGCACTTCCTCGATCGCCTTGTTGGC
>DATCRO010000080.1:0-3480 GCA_036569025.1 Burkholderiaceae bacterium | reverse complement strand
CTCGCCGTAGAAGTCGCACTCGTTGCCCAGGCGGTACTTCAGGCCCGGGCTGTTCAGGCCGTAGCACTGGCGCGATTCGCCAGAGACCGTGGTGGCCGCGGGGCCGCCGCGCATGTAGCCGGTCCAGTCGACCGCGTGGGCCGCATTGCCGGCGAGAAGGGCGAAGGCGGCAACGGCAACGAGTCGGGGTGCCGGGCGCGAGCCTCGGGTGTCTTGCATGTCTGTCTCCTGCTTTGCACTCGGGAGTGCGTTGTGGTTCGCTAGCCGCACGGGGGCGCGGGCCAACGTTAAGAAGCTTAATCAGCCATTAATGCAAAATTAATGAGGGTTTTCGCGTAGTGTCGAGCAGATTGTCGAGTCCTTGCAACAGATGAGCAGGGCATGCGCATTTGTGCACGAAACGCACTGGCGACGGGCCGATCGAGCTGGAGCACGACCGTACAAGGCTGGACCGGCCTCCGGAAGCAATGCCCCTAGATTGACGCGACCTGAACGCAAATCTGTTGCCGAAGTGCCGAAGGAGGCCGTAAGAGATCGCTACCACGCAGGACGGCGACCGCGAATCGACGTAAAAACAAGGGCTGGTCCCGAACCAGCGGCGCGCGCGCCCGGCGCAGCCTGGGAGCGCTGCCTTCAGCGCGCCAGCGGCAGCGCAATCGTCACCTGCAGGCCGTGCGGCGCGATGCCGGTCAGCGAGACCTGGCCGCCGTGGCGCTCGGCGATGCTCTTGACGATCGCCAGGCCCAGGCCGCAGCCCGAACCCTCGTGCGTGGCGCGCACGAAGCGCTCGAACACGGCACGGTGCAGGTCGGGCGGGATACCCGGTCCTGTATCGGAGACCTGCAGCACGCCGCTGCTGCCGTCGCGCCGCACGCAAACCGTCACCTCGCTGGCCGCACCGGCGTAGCGGATCGCGTTGTCGATCAGGTTCTGCAGCGCCTCACGGATGAGCAGCGGGTGTCCCTGCACGACCACCGGCGGCGCCGCCTCGCCGGCGTCGTCCAGGCCCAGGTCCACGCCGGCCTGCAGGGCCTTGGGCACCCACTCGGCCGTGACTTCGCGCGCGAGGTCGCGCAGGTCGACGCGCGCGCTGTGCTGCGCGAGCGCCGATTCGGGCTCGGCACGCGCCAGGCTCAGCAGCTGGTTGACCAGGTGGGCGCTGCGCACCGCGCTCTCGTGCACGCGCTGCAGCCGCGGCTGTCGCGCCGGGTCGACGTTCTCGCCGAGGGCCAGTTCCGTCTGGCTCTTGAGGCCGGCCAGCGGCGTGCGCAACTGGTGCGCCGCGTCGTTGACGAAGCGGCGCTGCGCGGCCACGCTCTCGTGCACGGCGGCCAGCAGGTCGTTGAGCGCGCGCGCCAGCGAGCGCAGCTCCTGCGGCGCGGCGTCGATCTTCAGCGGCGCGAGGTCGTTGGGCGCGCGATCCTCCACCAGCGCCCGCATGCGCGCCAGCGGCGCGAGGCCGGCGCGGATGCCGGCCCACACGATCATCGTCATCAGCAGGATCAGGCCCGAGAGCGGCAGCACCGTGTCGCCCAGGATGCTGCGCGCCAGCTCGTCGCGGCGCGCGCGGCCGCGCGCGATCTGCACGAGCATCAGCTGGCGCGTCTTGCTGTCGCCGTAGGCCACGTACAGCGCCGCGACGCGGATCTGCATCTTGTCGACGACGCCGTCGTAGAAGTAGGGCTCGCCCAGCTTGGGCGGACCGGTGAGCGCCGGCGGGGGCAGCGTGCGGCTGCCCAGGATGAACTTGCCCGGCGGCGTGCTGACCTCGTAGTACACGCGGTCGTCGGGGTCGCCGCCGATGATGTCGTCGGCCGCGCGCGGGAAGTCGATGAACAGGCCGTTGCCGATCGGCTTGACCTGGCGCGCCAGCGCGCGCGTGGCCTGCAGCAGGCTGGCATCGATGGCGCGGTTCGCGTAGCGCGCCGCGACGTTGTAGGTGACGAAGGCGGCCGCCATCCAGAGCACCAGCTGCGGCAGCACCAGCCACAGCAGCAGCTGCTTGTGCAGCGACTGGTCGCCGACGACCAGCCGCGTCAGCCGCAGCATCAGCGGGCTGGGCAGGGTCTTCATGCGGAGCGCGCGATCAGGCGGGGCGAAGCGCCTCGAGCAGGTAGCCGAGACCGCGCACCGTGCGGATGCTCAGGCCCGACCCCTCCAGCTTGCGGCGCACGCGGTGGATGTAGACCTCGATCGAATTGTTGCCGCCGGGCTCCGCGCGCTCGCTGCTCCAGGCCTGCGCCACTTCTTCCTTGGTGACGACGCGGTCGCGGCGCGTGAGCAGCAGGTCCAGCAGCGTCCATTCGCGCGGGCTGAGCTCCAGCGGCGCGCCGTCGATGCTCGCACGGCGCGAGTCGCGCTCGAACACGAGCGAGCCCATCGCCATCGAGGCGTTGGCCACCGGCGACGACTGGCTGCGCCGCAGCAGCGCGCGCAGGCGCGCCTCCAGCTCGGGGAAGTCGAACGGCTTGGTGAGGTAGTCGTCCGCGCCGGCGTTCAGGCCCGCGACGCGGCTCTGCAGGTCGTCCAGCGCGGTCAGCACCAGCACGGGCAACTCCGGCTTGCGCTGGCGCACGCGCTGCAGCACCGTCAGGCCGTCCACCATCGGCAGGCCCAGATCGAGGATGCACAGGTCCCACGACTGCTTGAGCAGCAGGAACTCGGCGACGGCGCCGTTGGGCGCGTGCTCCGTCTCGAAGCCGGCATGGCGCAACTGCTCCGTGAGCGCATCGGCCAGGATCGCGTCGTCTTCGGCGAGCAGGAGGTTCATGATCGGAAGCTTAACCCGGCCGTGGCCGCGGGCAGATCGATGAATACGCGCGAACGTCGCGAAAACGCCAATGCGCGCAGCGCGCATTCAGCCCGGCGCTGCCGCTCGAGTGCCCCGATCAGCGTTCGAGGGAGCGCTGGATCCGGCTCTGCCGGGCCAGTCGCGGCCGCCCCCCCGGGGGCAGGGAGCGCGAGCGACCGTGGGGCTCCATTTACATGCTGCGCCGGTACTGGCCACCCACCTCGAACAGCGCCCCGGTGATCTGTCCCAGCGAGCAGACCCGCACCGCCTCCATCAGCACCTCGAACACGTTGGTGTTGGCGATCACCGCGGCCTGCAGCTTCGCGAGCATCTTCGGCGCCTCGTCGGCGTGGGCCGCGTGGAAGTCGGCCAGGCGCGTGAGCTGGCTCTGCTTCTCGTCGTCGGTGGATCGCGCCAGCTCGATGTGCTCCAGCGGCGCCTCGTTCGGGTTGCGGAAGGTGTTCACGCCCACGATCGGGTACTCGCCCGTGTGCTTGAGCATCTCGTAGTGCATCGACTCTTCCTGGATCTTGCCGCGCTGGTAGCCGGTCTCCATCGCGCCCAGGACGCCGCCGCGCTCGGCGATCTTCTCGAACTCGGCCAGCACCGCCTCCTCGACCAGCTCGGTGAGCTCCTCGATGATGAACGCGCCCTGGTTCGGGTTCTCGTTCTTGGCCAGGCCCCACTCG
>DATCRO010000079.1:0-4261 GCA_036569025.1 Burkholderiaceae bacterium | reverse complement strand
GGCCCAGGTAGCGGAAATCGCCGCGGCGCAGGATGGCCTCGGCGATGCGCATGTCCAGGTCGTGCCGGTGCGTCAGCACGAGGAAGCAGCTGTTGGCGGGCGCGACGTCCACCTCGGCTTCCACCGGATCGACGCACACCTTCTCGATGTGCGGCGGCAGCGCGGTGTCGGCGGGAAATTCGTCCTCGCGCTCGTCGATCCATTGCACGCGGCAGGCGATGCCGGACAGCGCCTTCACGATCGCGCGGCCCACGTGCCCGGCGCCGTACAGCTGCAGCTCGAAGCGCGGCGTCACGAGCGGCCAGGCGCGCACGGTCGCCGCGTCGAGCCGCGCGAAGCGCAGCGTGACCGCGCCGCCGCAGCACTGGCCCAGCGCGGGGCCGAGCGGATAGTGGCGATCGACCGGCGCGAAGTCCGGAACGTGCGCCAGCAGCGTGCGGGCGTTCCCGATGGCCATCAGCTCGAGGTGGCCGCCGCCGATCGTGCCGACCGCCTGCGTGGCCGAGACCAGCATGCGCGTGCCCGTCTCGCGCGGCACCGAGCCCGCGGTCTTCACGACTTCGATGACGACGCCCGGCTCGCCGGCCGCCAGCCAGCGCGCGGCGGTGGCGTGCAGGGCGGCGCTCATGAGGCAACCTCCGCCCTGCGGACTGCGGTGCGAGCGCCTTCGGGCGGCCGGGCGGCGCTCATGACGCCTCCTTGCCGGCCAGGCCGCGGCGCACCGCGTCGACGGCGTCCATGATGGCCTCGCCGGTGGCCGGCGCGCGCAGCGGCGGGTCGACGCGATGATCGCCCAGCGCCGAGACCGCATCGCGGATCGCCAGGAACACCGAGAACGGCAGCAGCAGCGGCGGCTCGCCGACCGCCTTGCTGCGGTGGATGCTGTCCTCGACGTTGGCGTTGTCGTACAGCGCGACGTTGAAGACCGGCGGGCAATCGTTGGCGGTCGGGATCTTGTACGTGCTGGGTGCGTGCGTCGTGAGCAGGCCGGTCTTCGGATGCCAGACCAGCTCCTCCATCGTGAGCCAGCCCATGCCCTGGATGAAGGCGCCTTCGACCTGGCCGATGTCGACCGCCGGATTCAGCGAGCGGCCGACGTCGTGCAGCACGTCGGCGCGCAACAGCTTCCACTCGCCGGTCAGCGTGTCGACGACCACCTCGCTCAGCGCGGCGCCGTACGCGAAGTAGAAGAACGGCCGGCCCTGCAGCTTGACGCGATCCCAGTGCAGGCCGGGCGTCGCGTAGAAGCCGTCCGACCAGAGCTGCACGCGGTCCTCGTAGGCGGCGCGCGCGAGCTCGGGGAACGGGATCGCGTGGCCGTTGACATGGCAGACGTCGTTGGCGAAGCGCACGTCCGCGGCGTCGCCGCCGTGGCGCCGCGCGGCGAAGTCGGCGAGCCGCTCGCGGATCCGGCGCGCCGCGTCCTGCGCGGCCTTGCCGTTCAGGTCGGCGCCGGTGGAGGCCGCGGTGGCCGAGGTGTTGGCCACCTTGGTCGTGTCGGTGGCCGTGGCGCGCACGGTGTCGAAGCTGACGCCCAGCTCGTGCGCCACCACCTGCGCCACCTTGGTGTTCAGGCCCTGGCCCATCTCGGTGCCGCCGTGGTTCACGAGCATCGTGCCGTCCGCGTAGACGTGCACCAGCGCGCCGGCCTGGTTGAAGTGCTTGACGTTGAACGAGATGCCGAACTTGACCGGCGTCAGCGCCAGGCCCTTCTTGAGCACCGGGCTCGTCGCATTGAACGCGTTGATCCGGGCCCGGCGCTGCGCGTAGTCCGCCTTGGCGGCGAGCTCGTCGGTGAGCGGGCGGATGACGTTGTCGACGACGCGCTGGCCGTACGGCGTGACGTCGCGCTCGCCGATGCCGTAGAAGTTGACGCGCCGCACCTCGAGCGCGTCCTTGCCGAGCGCGCGGGCGATCGAGTCGAGGATGACCTCGGCCGCGAACGCGCCCTGCGGGCCGCCGAAGCCGCGGAACGCGGTGTTGCTCTGCGTGTTGGTGCGCGCGCTGTAGCCGTGGATGGCCACGTCGGGCAGCCAGTAGGCGTTGTCGAAGTGGCACAGCGCGCGCGTCATCACCGGGCCCGACAGGTCGGTCGAGAAGCCGGCGTTGGAGACCATGTCGATCTCGGCGCCCAGCACGCGGCCCGCGTCGTCGAAGCCGACCTCGTACGAGTACTCGAAACCGTGGCGGCGGCCGGTGATCATGAAGTCGTCGTCGCGGTCGGGACGCATCTTGACCGGGCGATCGAGCTGGCGCGCGGCGATCGCGGCGATGCACGCGAAGAGGCCCGACTGCGACTCCTTGCCGCCGAAGCCGCCGCCCATGCGCCGGCATTCGACGTGCACGTGGTGCGAGTCGAGGCGCAGTGCGTGCGCCACCAGGTGCTGCATCTCGCTGGGATGCTGCGTCGAGCAGTGCACGCGCATGCCGTCGTTCTCGGTCGGGATCGCGTACGAGATCTGGCCCTCGAGGTAGAACTGCTCCTGGCCGCCGAGGCTGATCGTGCCTTTCAGGTGGCGCGGCGCGGCGGCGATGGCGGCCTTCGCGTCGCCGCGTTCCAGGTGCATCGGCGGCAGCACGTACTGCTGCGCGGCGTGCGCCTCGGCCGTGGTGATGAGCGCCGGCAGCGGCTCGATGTCCAGGAACTGCCTGGCCTGCCCGGCCGCGCGGCGCGCGAGCTCGCGGTCGGTCGCGATCACCGCGAAGACGGGCTGGCCGAGGTAGTGCACGTGGCCGTCGGCCAGGATCGGGTCGTCGTGGACGATGGCGCCGCAGTCGTTGACGCCGGGGATGTCGGCCGCCGTGATCACCGCCACGACGCCCGGCAGCGCGCGAATCCTGTCCACCGCGATGCCCTTGAGGCGGCCGTGCGCCACCGGCGACAGGCCCAGTGCCGCGTGCAGCGTGCCGGCCAGCTCGGGCATGTCGTCGACGTAGGTCGCGCGGCCGGCGACGTGCAGGTGTGCCGACTCGTGCCTGCGGCTGATGCCCACGCGCGCGCCCTCGCGCTCGCGCTGGGCTTCGCCGTCGGCATCGATGCGCGAGCGCGCGTTGCGCAGGTAGTCGGCGTAGGCGAGGCCCGGCTCGACGAGGAACGTTTCGACTTCCTTGTTCATGTGATCCCCTCAGGCGGCCGGTGCCGCGTGCGGCATCACGTGAAAGACGCTGGTGCTGCGCGCGGGCAGCGGCGCGTCGGCCCGTGTCTCCAGCCAGAAGCGGCGCAGCAGGTTGGCCGCCACGCGCGCGCGGTGGGCGGCGCTGGCGCGCATGTCGGTCAGCGGCGTGAAGTCGCAGGCCAGCGCGGCCATTGCGGCCTCGATGGTCGCTTCCGTCCAGGGCTGCCCGACGACCGCGGCTTCAGCGCCAGCCGCGCGCTTGACGATCGCCGCCATGCCACCGAAGGCGAAGCGCGCCGTGCGCACGCGATCGCCGTCGAGCTCGAGCACCAGGCCGGCGGCGACGGCCGAGATGTCGCAGTCGAAGCGCTTGGACAGCTTGTAGGCGCGCACGGCCGCGGCGGGCGCGGGCAGCGCCACCTCCAGCGCCTCGATGAACTCGCCCGGCTGCAGCGCGTTCTTCATGTAGTCCAGGTAGAAGTCCTCCAGCCGCAGCGTGCGCGTGGCGGCTCCGCGGCGCAGCACGACGTCCGTGCCGAGCGCCATCAGCACCGGCGCGCTGTCGCCGATCGGGGAGCCGTTGGCGATGCTGCCGCCCAGCGTGCCGGCGTTGCGCACCGGCAGCGATGCAAAACGCAGCCACATGTCGTGCAGCTCGGGCACCTGCGCGGTGAGCGTGGACCAGGCGTCCTCCAGCGAGGCCGCGGCGCCGATGCGCAGGACGCCGCCGCGGCGCTCGATGCGCTTGAGCGCGTCGACGTTGCCGATGTAGAGGATGTCGCCCAGGTCGCGGAACTGCTTGTTGACCCACAGGCCGATGTCGGTGCAACCGGCGAGGACGCGGGCCTGCGGATGCTGCTCGCGCAGCGCGGCGAAGTCGTCGAGCGCGCGGGGGGCCCAGAAGCGGTCGCGGCGCGGGCCGGCGTGGGTGCGCACGGCGGGGTTGTCGCCTTCGTAGGCCAGGCCGTCCGCGGCATCGAGCTTGCGCAGCGCCTCGACGATGGGGCGCGTGTCCAGGCGCGCGGTGCGCAGGTCGAACATGCGCTGGCCGGCAGCACCGACATCGGGCTGTGGGTCAACAAGCAGTTCCGCGACCTGGGCGACATCCTCTACATCGGCAACGTCGACGCGCTCAAGCGCATCGA
>DATCRO010000078.1:0-5842 GCA_036569025.1 Burkholderiaceae bacterium | reverse complement strand
TCGCGCAGCAGGCGGATGACCTCGTCGTGGCGGCCGTCGCGGATCAGCGCCGGCATCGACGCCCGCAGAACGGTGGCCACCGAGGCCTGGAAGATCGCGTCGAGCGGGATCTCGAGCGCGCCGACCGAGTAGATGGCGTAGTCCGACGGCGAGAAGCGCGTGGCCACGATGCCGCGGTCGAGGTAGCCGCCGATCAGGCCCACCAGCGACATCAGGCCCAGCGGCACCGCGTACTCGAGCTGCTCGCGCATGAACCAGTGCTCGCCGGCCGGCTTGCCGACGCCGCCGAGCGGCCAGACGAGCCACGCGGTGCGCACGACGAAGCGGATGAACGCGTACGCGAACAGCGAGGTCACCAGCCCCATCAGGCCGTAGCCCGCGAGCAGCGGCAGCACGAGGATCAGCACGCGGATGATCGTCTCGACCACCTCGGTGAGCACGGCGACCTTGTAGCGATCGCGCGCGATCATGAACTGCACGAAGTGCTCGGTGGAGATCAGCAGCCCCAGCGCCATGACGTACCACGGCATCGGCCCCGAGATCGCCTCGTTGCCCATCAGGTGCACCACGAGCGGACGCGCGACCAGCAGCACGATGGCGGTGAGCAGGCCGCTGGCCAGCAGGATCGCCGACGTCTGCAGCGTCAGCACCTTGTCGCGCGCCGGGTTCTTGCGGTCGTAGAAGTAGTAGACCGAATTGGGCAGGCCCAGCACCAGGACCGCGATGCCCAGCGCACCGATCAGCGCGAGCTGCTGGTAGGTGCCGTAGTCGGCGCGATCCAGCATGCGCACGAGCACCATCGGCGTGATGAAGCCGACCGCGTACTTGACCAGGTTGGCGCCGATGAGAAAACCGGCCTTGTCGGAAAGCGATGCCATCGCAGCTGTGAAATCCCTCGTGCGGCGCGTGTCCTCGCCGACGCCGGGCGCCGGTGGACCCTTCTGCCGCGCGGACTCGTCGCCGCACCAGCCCGGCCGGTGTTCTGAAGGCGTCCAGTTTATGCGAGCACCGCGCAAATGTTGCGGCAAACGTATCACCATCTTGGGGGAGCTTGGCCGTTTTTCGCGCTTTTCCCGGGTGTCGTGTGCCAAACTAGCGGCAGGAGTGGGAAGTCAGATGAGGGTTCTGTATCACCACCGGACCCAGGGCGAAGAGCCGGAGTCGATCCACATCGAGTCCATCGTGGCCGCTCTCAGGGCGCTGGGGCACGAAGTGCGCATCGTCGGGCCGGTCGACATCGAGCATCGGGAAGCGTCGAGCGCCGCGACGACGGCCGCCAAGGCGCGCAGGCCGAGCCGGCTCGTCCGCATCAAGGAATCGGTGCCGCGCAGCATCTTCGAGCTGCTGCAGATCGCGTACAACGCGGTCGCGTGGCGCCGCCTGGATCGCGCCGTGCGCGAGTACCAGCCCGACTTCATCTACGAACGCTATGCGCTGTACGCGTTCGCCGGCGGCATGGTCGCGCGCCGCCACGGCATCCCGCTGATCCTCGAGTGCAACACGCCCTACGCGCAGGCCTGGGCCAAGTACTACGGCCTGCACCTGCCGCGGCTGGCGCGCTGGCTCGAGGCGCGCACCTTGCGCGGGGCCGACCACGTCATCACGGTGACGCACGCGCAGGGCAAGCTGCTGCAGCAGATCGGCGTCGCGCCGGAGCGCCTGACGGTGTCGCACAACGCGATCGACCCGGCGTGGTTCAACCAGGAGCGCCAGCACGATCCGGCGCTGCGCGAGCGCCTGGGCCTGAAGGGCCTGGTCATCGGATTCGTCGGGACGATGAACCGCTGGCAGGGCATCCCCAAGTTCGCCGAAGTCATCCCGAGCGTGCTCGCGCGCCATCCCGACGCCAGCTTCCTGTTCGTGGGCGACGGCGAGTTCCGCCAGCCGCTGGAGGACCTGTGCCGCGAGGCGGGCACGCTGGATCGCGTGAAGTTCGTCGGCCGCCAGCGCCACGACAAGGTGCCCGCGTTCGTCGCGGCCATGGACATCGCCGTGCTGCTCGATTCCAATGCGTACGGCTCGCCGATGAAGATCTTCGAGTACTGGGGCATGGGCAAGCCCGTGGTGGCGCCCAGCGTGGTGCCGGTGCTCGAGGTGATGCGCGACCGCGAGACGGGCCTGCTGATCGAGCCCGGCAACGCGGCGCAGCTCGCCGACCGCATCGTCGAGCTGGCTGGCGATCCGGCCTTGCGCGCGCGCCTGGGCGCGGCCGGGCGCGCGTGCGCGACGGCGCACCACACCTGGCGCAACAACGCCGAGCAGATCGTCGCCGCGCACGCCGCTCTGACCGAAGTTCCTGGAGATTCGCCCGTGAAGGTGCGCCCCTGATGGCCCGACGACTCGACCTCTGGCTGCCGAGCTACGTGCTCGGAGCCGCGGCGCGCGCCCGCGCCAGGCGTGAGCGGCGCGGCAAGCTGACGCACGTCTTCTTCCTGATCTGCGACCACTACGAACCGCGCCACAAGGCCACGCGCGAAGGCCAGCCGCAGGAACGCGTGGCCACGTGGCGACGCGACTATCCGGCGTTCCAGCAGCGCTGCATCGACGCCTTCGGCCACGCCCCGCTGCACAGCTGGTTCTACCCGCCGCACCACGGCGCCGAGCACCTGCCCGAGCTGTCGGCGATGGCGCACGCCGGCGGCGGCGAGATCGAGCTGCACTACCACCACAGCAACGACACCGCCGAGACGCTCACGCGCGACCTGAAGGCGACGCTGGCGCTCTACCACCGCCACGGCCTGCTGCTGGAGTCGGGCGAGCCGCCGCGCACCGCGTTCGGCTTCGTGCACGGCGACTGGACACTCGACAACGCGTGCAACGGCGCCTACTGCGGCGTCAATGGCGAGCTGAGCCTGCTGGCGGGCCTGGGCTGCTGGGGCGACTTCACGATGCCGTCCGCCAACGAGGCGCAGACGCGCAAGATCAACTCGATCTACTACGCCGAGGACAGCCCCGGGCGCTGCAAGTCGCACGACCACGGCATCGACGCCGCGGTCGGCCACGCCGGGCGCCCCGGCTTCTGGCTGATGCAGGGCCCGCTGGCCGTCAACTGGCGCGCGCCGGGCTATCCGCGCATCGAGAACGCGAGCATCACCACGCCCAACTGGGGCCGCCCGGACCGCGTGCGTTCATGGCTGGACTGCGGCGTGCACGTGAAGGGCCGCCCGGAGTGGCTGTTCATCAAGCTGCACACGCACGGCGCCGTGGAGCGCGACTTCGACGCGCTGTTCGGCGACAAGGCCTTCCAGATGCACCGCACGCTCAACGAGCTGTGCAACGACGGCCGCGACTACCAGCTGCACTACGTCACCGCGCGCCAGGCCTACAACCTCGCCAAGGCCGCCGAGCGCGGCCTGGGCGGCGACCCGCGCCAGTGGCTCGACCTCGTCGTCGACAAGCCCGCCACCGCGCACTATGCCCTGCCGCAGCCGCACGACCTGGCCGCCTGCACCGCGCGGCGGCTGCGCCTGTCCAACGTCGACGCCGGCGGCGAGGCGACGCTGTCGACCACCATCGGCGCGCTGCGTGAACTGCGCGGTGCGTTCTGCGCGATCGACCTCGACGGCGGCGACGCCGCGACGCCGGGCTCGATCGCCATCGAGCCGCGCGGCGCCGGCCAGATGCAGCTGGCGTTCCGGCGGCCGGTCGAGCTCGAGGCCGAGTCCGGCGGGGCGCGCGTGGCCGCCATCGACGCCGAAGGCACCCGGTGGCGCATCGAGCCGGCCGCCGGCGGCCTGCTCAAACTGCGCTATCGCGAACGCGCCACCGTCGCCGCCTGACAGGAACTTCTCGCATGGCCATCCTCTTCTGGGCGTCTCTGCTGCTCATCATCCATCCGTACGTCACGTACCCGCTGACGCTGCGCATCTGGCGCGCGCTGCGCCCGCGCCCCGTGCAGCGCGCGCCGCACGAGCCGCCGGTCAGCGTGCTGATCCCGGCGTACAACGAGGTCGAGGTGATCGCCGCCACGATCGACGCGCTGCTGCTGCAGGACTACCCCAAGGACAAGCTGCAGATCCTGGTGGTGTCCGACTGCTCGGACGACGGCACCGACGACGTCGTGCGCGGCTACGCCGACCGCGGCGTGGAGCTGCTGCGCCAGGCCGAGCGCGGCGGCAAGGCGCTGGGGCTGAACGCCGCCGTGCGCCAGGCGCGCGGCGACATCGTCATCTTCTGCGACGCCAACGCCCGCTTCGCGCCCGGCGCAGTGCGCAGCTTCGCGCAGAACTTCGCCGATCCGTCGGTGGGCTACGTCACCGGCCAGCTCGAGCTCGAGGCCGCGGGCGACGTCATCGCCGGCGGCGGCGCCTACCTGCGCTTCGAGGAATGGCTGCGCGCCTCCGAGAGCGCGGTCGCGTCGGTCATCGGCGTCAACGGCGGCTGCGACGCGATCCGCCGCGAGCTGTACTCTGACATCCCGCGCGAGCTCATCACCGACTTCGTGCTGCCGCTGCGCGTGATCGCCGGCGGCCACCGCGTGGTGCTCGACGCCCAGGCAAAGTCGCGCGAGACGGCCAACACCGAGCTGCAGGCCGAGTTCTCGATGCGCGTGCGCGTCGCGCTGCGCGCGCTGCAGGGCCTGGTGCACATGCGCCGGCTGCTCAACCCGCTGCGCTATCCCGCGGCCGCCTACTGCCTGGTCTCGCACAAGGTGGTGCGCTACCTCGCCTACGTGTTCCTGGTGACGGCGCTGCTGTCCAATCTCGTGCTGGCCGCAAGCCAGCCGGTCTACCAGGTGCTGCTGCTGGGGCACCTGGCCTGCTACGCGCTGGCCGCCTGCGGCCTGCTGGGCATCGGCCGCAAGCAGCTGGGCATCGCGTGCGTCGCGCCGGCCTACCTGCTGGTCAGCTACTGGGCCTTCGCCATCGCGAGCTGGCGCTTCCTGCGCGGCCAGACGATGGCCACCTGGCGCCCGCGCGCGGGCTGAGGCCGGCTCAGGCCGGCTCGGGCGGAGCGGCGTCCGCCAGCGCCCGCGGCGCCTGCGCGGTGAGCGCGTCGATCGCGCGCAGCATCTGCTCGAACACGGCGCGCGTGGCCGCCGGAGACAGGTCGTAGGGATCGGTCATCTCGATCGGGCCGCCCGCGTGGAACAGGCCCAGCAGCGTGGTCTTGCGCATCGCCTGCGGGAACTCGCGCGCCATGCGTTCCAGGTGCGTCACGTCCATGCAGACGACCAGGTCGGCCCGCTCGACCTCGGCCGCCGTGACCCGGTGCGCGCGCGCCCGCGACAGGTCGACGCCCAGGGTCTGGGCCACCTGCACCACGTGCGGCGGGCTCGGGCGGCCGTCGTGCGACAGGAAGCCCGCGCTGGCGATCGCCACGCCGGCCAGGCGCTGGGCCGCCGCGACCTCGGCGAACGGGCTGCGGCACAGGTTGCCCAGGCACAGGAACAGCACCGAGCCGAGCGGCCGCGCGAGCGCGCCGTCGCGGCGCCGCAGCGACGCGTGATGCTTGCGCGCCCGCGACTGCGCCGCCCGCCGCGCGACGCGCTCGGCCAGGCCCGCGAAGCGCTTGTGCAGCAGGTGCGACAACTCCTCGCGCGCGATGGCGGTGTCACGCCACGACCAGCCGTCCCAGCTCTCGCGGCCGGTCAGCACGCGCAGCCAGCCCAGCGCCGCGCGCCAGGGCGAGGTCGTCAGCAGCATCGGGTCGCGCCGGTCCGCGCGCAGGTTGTCGATGAACCACTGGATGTCGTTGGACAGGTTGCGCGCCGTCACGCCCACGCGCCAGCCGCGCAGCGGCGCGAGCGGCTCGCCCACGGCCAGCGACAGCAGCCCGCGCGGGATCGGCACGCCGGCCGCGATCGTCAGCGGCAGCGAACCCCACAGGCGCGGATTGATCT
>DATCRO010000077.1:0-2465 GCA_036569025.1 Burkholderiaceae bacterium | reverse complement strand
CATCACGCCGCCTTCGGCGCCCGCGCCGTCCGCGCCGCCCTGCGTGATCTGCACCGCCTGCAGCTGCGCGTCGCGCCCGGCCTGCACCACCATCACGCCCCCCGCGGTGAGCGACGCCACCTGGTCGAGCACCGTCGCCTTCGTCGTGACGTTGCCCTTCACCGTGCCGCCGCTGGCGGTGGTGCTCTGCATGACGACGTCACGCCCCGCCACCAGGCTCATGTCGCCCGTGGCCGCGAGCTGCCCGCCGATGTTGCGCAGGTCCTCGCGCGCCGTCAGTGCCAGCGTCGTGGCGCGCATGTCGCCGGTGTTGGCGATGTTCTGCGCCTGGATGGCCACCACGCCGCCGCGCACGCTGCCGCCGTTGTTGAAGTCGCCCGTCAGCGCCATCTCCACCCGGCCGCCCGCGATCAGCGAGCCGCTGAGCAGCAGGTCCCCTTCGCGCGGCACCAGGTAGACCTGCGGCACCAGCACGCGCTGCGTCGTGCCGTCCGCCAGCGTCACCGTCTGCTCCACCAGCCACACCAGGTCGCTGGTGAGCTGCGCCATCTGCTCGGCGGTCAGCGCCACGCCCGGCACCAGTTGGTGCTCCTTGGCGAAGGTCGCGCCGTTGCTCAGCAGCGCGCGGTACATCGACTCGTCGTCGGCGTAGCCCGACAGGTAGCCCGTGCCGGTCAGTTGGCCGATCTGCTCGCGCACCAGGCGCTGCTCGTAGAAGCCGTCGCCCAGGCGCTTCTGCGTCACCGTCGGGTCCAGCGCCATCGCCTCCAGCAGGAAGTCGCTGGAGAGCCATTCGCGGTAGTTGGCGAAGCGCGGGTCGGTCTCGACCAGGTACTTGCTGCCCGGCTCGCTGTGCGTCTTGAACAGGCTGTTGGACGGCAGCGTGAGGTTGGGCATCACGCCGACCACGCGGCCACCGACGCTCAGACCCGAGACCTTCAGCGCCGCGCTCGGCGCCGAGCCGGGTCGGCTCGTCGAGCCGGCTTGGGTCGTCACCTTGCCGATCTGTGTGGTCGCCTTCTGGTCGGACTGCGCCGACGCGTCGACCTGCGCGGCCGCCGCGGCACGGGCCCGCTGAAGCAAGCCGGCGAGCCCGGTTCGCGCCGTGCCCTGCACCTGTTGCGTCGTGCCGTTGCCCTGCGCGGCGTCGACCGCCTGCCCATCGCGGAACTGCGTGGTCACGCGTGCGCCTTGCAGGTCTTGCGCCGAGCCCGTCTGCACCGCGTCGCCATCGCGCTCGTGACGCATCGTCGCTTGCACTTGTGCGCCCGCGTCGCCGGCCTGCGCGGCGGCGATGGCGCGCTCGGTCGCGGTCGCGCCGCTGCGCTGGATGGCCTGCACGGCGCCGGCGCCTGCGGCGCCGTTGCCCGTCGCCACGGCGTTCGACGCGATCGCGCCGCCCGCCCGCACCTGCGCATTGCCTTGCGCGTTGGCCTGCGCGGCAATGCCTTGCTGCACCTGGCGAGTCACGCGGCCGAGCAGACCGCCGGTACCGGCGCCACCGCTCGCGTTGGCGGAAGCACCGCCCTGCGCCTGCTGTGTCGAGGCACCGCCTCCCGTGCTCACCGCACCGGCGCCCTGACGCCCGCCCGGCGCCTGCGACACCTGCCCCACCACCGGCGCACCGCCCGCCAGCGCCAGGTTCACCGTGTGCGCCACGCCCTGCGCGTCCGTGGCGGTCACGGTGTGCGGCACGTTCGTGACCTGCCCACCGGTGATCGCCACGCCGGTCATGCCGACCACCTGGCTCATGTCGTTGTTGATCGTGCCCGCACCGATGCTCAAGGTGCCGCCAACGATGATCTTGGCCGCCAGCGATTGCGTCACCGGCGCCCCTGCGTCACTGCCGCCGAACTCCTGCCAGGAAATGATCCGATGGGTGGGATGCGACCGCGCATAGTTGTTCACCGCCTCCTGTGCGGTGCGCCCGTTCAGCGGAACAAAGATGTCCTCGACCGGCCCGCCATTCATCGAAACGAGCACGCTCAGGGAGCCCTCCGAGCCCGGCGTGTAGTTGCCCCACATCAGGTACGGGTTGACGTTGTCGATGCGATTGGCCGTCAGCGTCAGGTTGCTGCGCGCCTCGATCGTGGCGCCGCTGTTGAGCAGCGTGTCGCCGGAGATCGTCATGTCCCCGCCCGCACGGATGAAGGCCTTCGACGTGAGGTTGCCCAGCGCGGTGGCCCCGCTGCTGATCGACCCGCCGACTCCTTCGCCGCCTTCGCTCGCGGTGTCGGTCTCCGTGAGCTCCCCAGGCTTGCCGCCACCACCAGTGCTGCCGCCCCCCGTCACGGTCCCTGCTGACGAGCCGGTATTGACCCCGGGCAGCACCGTCCGATTCACGATCCCACCCGTCATCTGCAGCGCCAGCGCACGGCTGGCCTCGATGGTCGAGTTCTCGTTGAGCAGGCTCGCGCCCGCGAGCCGCAGATCGCCGTCCGCGAAGATCAATGCCCCGTCCGTGT
>DATCRO010000076.1:0-2003 GCA_036569025.1 Burkholderiaceae bacterium | reverse complement strand
GCGAGCTGCTGGAGGTGCTGCTCAAGGCGGTCAGGGAGCGCACGCAGATCGCGGTGCAGCGCAACGATTTCAAGCTGGAGACGCTGTCGCCGCACCACTTCATGAATTTCCGCGTGGTCGACGAGCACGGCCGCCAGCTGGGCATGGGGCGCAACCTGGCGGCGCTGAAGTCCGAGCTGGGCGGGCAGGCGCGCTCCGCGTTCCAGGCCCTGGCCGCGCTGAAGCTGCCCGCGGCGGCGCAAGCACCCGCCGCGCCCGAGCCGGGCGCGCCCGCGCCGTCGGGCAAGGGCATCGTCGCGCGCGTGGCGACGCCGCCGCCTCCGCCCGCGATGCAGGCCGCCACGAAGTACACGACGTGGTCGTTCGGCCAGCTGCCCGAGCTGATGGAGATCGCCAAGGGCGGCCAGACGCTGATCGGCTTCCCGGCGCTCATCGACAAGGGCGCGCACGTCGAGATCGAGGTGTTCGACGAGCCCGATGTCGCCGCGGCGAAGCACCGCGCCGGACTGCGCCGGCTGCTCGCGCTGCAGCTCAAGGAGCCCATCCGCTTCCTCGAGCGCAACATCCCCGACCTCACGAAGATGTCCGTGCTGTACATGCCGCTGGGCACGGCCGAGGAGCTGCGCGAGCAGATCATCGATGTCGCGATCGACCGCGCGTTCCTGGAGGACCCGTTGCCCACCGACGAAGGCGAGTTCAGGCGCCGCCTGGAGCAGGGGCGCAGCCGCCTGAACCTGATCGCGCAGGAAGTGGCGCGGCAGGGCAGCGCGGTGCTGGTCGAGTACGCGGCGGCCACGCGCAAGCTCAAGGACGCGCGGCCGCCCAAGGAGGTGGTCGATGACATCGCGGCGCAGTTGCAGCGCCTGATGGGCAAGCGCTTCATCCAGGCGACGCCGTGGGCCCAGCTGCAGCACCTGCCGCGCTACCTCAAGGGCATCACGCTGCGGCTGGACAAGCTGCGCGCCGACCCGGCCCGCGACAGCCAGCGCCTCGCCGAGCTGCGGCCGGTGGAACAACGCTACCTGCGCACGCTGGCCGAGCGCAAGGGCGCCGTCGACGCGCGATTGACCGAGTACCGCTGGCTGCTCGAGGAACTGCGCGTGAGCCTGTTCGCGCAGGAGCTGCGCACGCCGCAGCCGGTCAGCGTCAAGCGGCTGGACAGGGCCTGGGAACAGCTGACCCGCTGAGGGGAAACCTGGATCCCCCGACGAGGCTGTATCAAGCTGTTTCGCGAGGGGGTATTCCGGTAGCGTTTCGCATCAAGGCCGGTCGCCGCGTCCGCTAGATTCCCGGAATGACCTCGGAGCTGACGACGCCGGATGGCCGCTATATCGTTCTGCAAGGGCGCCTCTGGCGCGCGGCGAACCCGACGCTCTCGGCCGAGCGCAAGATCCGCTACATGCGCGAGCTGCTCAACGGCCGGCGCGCGCTGAAGGCGGCCAAGCTGGCCGGCGACGAGTCGGCCATCACCGACGCCCGCCGGATGGTCGCCCTGGCCCAGGTCGGCCTCGGCGAACGCGGTCGCGTGTGGTGGAAGGACGGGGCGCCCGACCTCAACCGCACGCTCATCAAGAACTCGCCCTACGCGCAGTGGTACGCGTCGATCGAGGGCGACGGCCAGGACGCGCAGGCGGCCTGACCCGGACGTTCGCTCAGCGCAGCACGGCCAGCGCGTCGTCCATCCCGCCTTCGTTGATGGCCAGCATGGCCTTCTCGCGCACCGCCGGCTTGGCGTGGTACGCGATCGACAGGCCGGCCTCGGCCATCATCGGCAGGTCGTTCGAACCGTCGCCGACGGCGATCGCGTGGGCGGGCAGGATGCCCAGCGAACGGCACGTCTGCAGCAGCATGCGGCGCTTTTCGGCGCCGTCGCAGATGTCGCCCCAGGGCTGCGGCACCACGCGGCCGGTGAGGCGGCCCCCGGCGATCTCGAGCTCGTTGGCGCGCGTGTAGTCGATCGCCAGGCGCTCGGCCACGCGGTCGCTGAAGAAGGTGAAGCCGCC
>DATCRO010000075.1:0-3683 GCA_036569025.1 Burkholderiaceae bacterium | reverse complement strand
CCGTCCTGCAGGCCGCCCGACTTGTAGCCGGTGGACACGCTGCCGTAGACCAGGAAGTTCTTGGCGAGGTCGTAGTTCACGCGACCGAGCCACGTGGCCTTGTTGCCGGTGTAGTGGCCGTCGTTGTGCTGGTAGGCGGTGAAGCCGGCCTGCGCGGGGGTGGTGCCCGGGTCGATCGGGTAGTTCGGCGTGGTGGGGCCGGGCGCGTTGTTGGTGCCGCCCTCGTTCTTGCGGTCGTCCCAGGTGAAGCGCGCGCCGCCGGTCACGTGCAGGTCGGTCGTCGCGTTCCAGGTGGCCTGGCCGAACACGGCCTCGGATTGCACCGTCTCCTTGGGCTGCACGAACGAGCCCTGCCAGCCGATGTTGCCCTGCTGCGTGCCGTTGGAGATCGGGATGTCGAAGCGGATGCCGTTGTCCTCGGCGGCGTAGTACGCCCCCAGGATCCAGTCCACCGCGTGCGTGCCGCGCGACTGCAGCTGGAACTCGTGGCTGTAGTTCTTGTAGTGCGACCAGTTGGTGCGGTCTTCCTGCACCGTCGCGCCGGTGGTGAAGCTGGTGGGCACCGTGGCGCCGCCGGATTGGTCGAAGTCGCCCGAGCCCTTGTAGTCCGAATAGCCGGCGGTGTAGTTGGCCGTCAGGTAGTCGCTCAGGTTCCAGTCGACGCGGCTGCGGAAGGTGTTGACGTTGCGGTCGAGGTACGGGGCCACGCTGATGAGCGCCGACCAGAACTTCTCGCCGGGGCGCGGGTCCTGCATCAGGTTCATGTTGGGCGTGCCGCGGTCCAGGAACTTCTCGTACGACGCGTTCCACGTGATGTCGCGCGTGGGCTTCCACTTGAAGCTCAGGCGCGCCGCGCTCTGGTCCTGCGCGTTGTACTTCGGGCCGGCCTGCACGAACGTGTTCGGGTCGATCGGCTGGAACGGCTTGGAGCCGGCGGCCGGGTTCGACGCGTTGTAGGCCGCCTGCTGGTCGGCCAGCGACGGCAGCTTGGGCGTCTGGTAGTCGACATAGCCGTCGTGCTGCTCGTGCACGAACGCGGCACGGATGGCGAAGGTGTCGCTCAGCGCGAGGTTGAACGCACCGCGCGCGCCCCAGCGGTCGTAGCTGCCCAGGCCGGCCTGCACGCTGCCGAAGTTGCCGGAGGTGTCGGCCTTGGCGGTCTGCATGTTGACGGCGCCGACGGTGGAGTTGCGGCCCCACAGCGTGCCCTGCGGCCCGCGCAGCACCTCGATGTTCTCCATGTCGAACAGCAGCGCGGCAGCGCCCTCGGCGCGCGGTGCGTAGATGCCGTCGACGAACAGCGCGACCTCCGGGTCGGCGTATTCGGTCTTGGCGCTGTCGTTGCCGATGCCGCGCATCGTCATCGTGATGACGCCGTGGTCGCCCTCGGTGGTGGCCTGGAAGCTGGGGGCCAGGTGCACCAGGTCCGAGACCGTCTGCACGTGGGCCTTCTCGATCTGCTCGGCGCCGATCGCGGTGACGGCCAGCGGCGTCTCCTGCAGCGTGGTGGTGCGCTTGGTCGCCGTCACGGTGACCTGCTGCAGTTCGCCGTTGTCGGCCTTGGCGGCGCTGGCGGCGCCGGCCGGGGCCGCGGCGGTCTGGGCCTGCGCGGCGGCGGCGCCGGCGAGCAGCGCCAGCACGGCCAGGTGGATCGGGGAGGCGAGGCCTCGGGAATGCTGAGAGCGGTTGGTCACGGTGTCTCCAATTTGTGGCGCGTCTTTTGCGACGTCATCTTCAGGACTCTGGGGCAGGCTTCTTCCGCGGTCCCGATGCCCGGCTTGGCATCGCGCTCACGGTCCTCGCCTTTCGTTCTTCCGCGGCGCCCGGGGGCGGGCCCGGGCGCTGCATTCCGCAGCGCACGCGGCGTGCTCGACACCGCGCTCCGCCGCTCTCCGCGCCCGTTGCCGGACGATCGGAGAGGTGGAATGGGTCGCATGATGCCGATCGATGACAACGCTGTCAACGGTAATTGAACGGTAAGATGACAGCGTTGTCTTTTCGTCGATATGATGCGCTATATGGAGCCGACGCACCGGCATCAGGGAATACGCGGAGGCGCTCCGGGCCTGATCACGAACGATGCGCCGAAGCAGGAGACATCCCCCATGACACCGATCCAGCGCATCCTCATCGTCGGCGGCGGCACCGCCGGCTGGCTCACCGCCGCATTCCTCGCCAAGACGCTGGGCACCGCCGGCGGCGGGCCGCGCATCACGCTCGTCGAGTCGGCCGACATCGGCATCGTCGGCGTCGGCGAAGGCACGTTCCCGTCGATCCGCGGCACGCTGGCGGCCATCGGCATCGACGAGGCGCGCTTCATCCGCGAGTGCGACGCCACGTTCAAGCAGGGCGTGAGGTTCGTCGACTGGGCCGACGAGCCCGGCACGCCGCGCAACCACTACTTCCACCCGTTCAACGCGCCCAGCCAGCGTCCCGGCGCGCCGGAGTTGCTGCCCTACTGGCTGCTCGGCGAGGGCCGGCCGCGTGCGTTCGCGGACGCGGTCTCGATGCAGCAGTGCGTGGCCGACGCCTCGCGCGCGCCCAAGCGCGCGAGCGACGCCGACTTCGCCGGCCCGATGAACTACGCCTACCACTTCGACGCCGGCAAGCTCGCCACGCTGCTGGCCACGCACGCGAAGTCGCTGGGCGTCGCGCACGTGCTGGACACCGTCGAACGCGTCGAGCTCGACGAACGCGGCCACATCGGCGCGGTGCTGGGCCGCGCGAGCGGCGCGCTCACCGCCGACCTGTACATCGACTGCACGGGCTTTCGCGCTGCGCTGATCGGCGCGACGCTGGGCTCGAAGGCCAGGCGCCTGGACGACGTGCTGTTCGTCGACCGCGCGCTCGCGCTGCAGGCGCCCTACCCGGCCGCCGACACGCCGATCCCGTCGTACACGATCTCCACGGCGCACGAGGCCGGCTGGACCTGGGACATCGGCCTGCAGCAGCGGCGCGGCATCGGCTACGTCTATTCCAGCCGCCACACGAGCGACGAGCGCGCCGAGCGCGTGCTGCGCGGCTACATCGGCCCGGCGGCCGAGGGCCTGGCGCCGCGCGCGCTGAAGCTGGACGTGGGCTACCGCGAGCGCACGTGGATCGGCAACTGCGTGGCCGTCGGCCTGTCGGCAGGCTTTCTCGAGCCGCTGGAATCCTCGGGCATCGGCCTGATCGAGTTCGGCGCCTACCTGGTGGGCTACCTGCTGCCGTCGCTGGAGGATCTCGACGTCGCGGCCGCGTCCTTCAACGAGATGATGAGCGCGCGCTTCGAGCGCATCGTCGACTTCCTCAAGCTGCACTACGCCATCACGCGCCGCACTGACACCGCGTTCTGGCGCGACAACGCCGACCCGGCGTCGTGGACGGCCACGCTGCGCGACCTGCGGGATCATCGCGAACTCGCGGCGCGCGTCCTCCAGGCGCGGCCACGCGGCGTGGCGGCCGGCCAGGTCCGTCGGATACCCCATGCCGTACAGGACGTACTGCCAGCTGGACGTCGGGTACATCTCGAGATCGGCCACGAAATCCAGGCGGTGCGGCGGGCGGCTGCGCCACAGGGCCAGCTTGTCGCGCAGCGAGCCGGGCCAGGACGCCGGGTCGGCGTTGTCGCGCCAGAACGCGGTGTCGGTGCGGCGCGTGATGGCGTAGTGCAGCTTGAGGAAGTCGACGATGCGCTCGAAGCG
>DATCRO010000074.1:0-3306 GCA_036569025.1 Burkholderiaceae bacterium | reverse complement strand
TCGCAGGCCGGATGCGCCGTCGGCTGCCGCTTCTGCTCGACCGGGCACCAGGGCTTCAGCCGCAACCTCACGACCGGCGAGATCATCGCCCAGCTGTGGCATGCCGAGCACCAGATGCGCGCCAAGCTCGGCCTGGGCGCCAACGAGCGCGCCATCTCCAACGTCGTGATGATGGGCATGGGCGAGCCGCTGCAGAACTATTCGCAGCTGGTGCCCGCGCTGCGCATGATGCTCGACGATCACGGCTACGGCCTGTCGCGCCGCCGCGTGACGGTGTCCACCTCGGGCGTGGTGCCGATGATCGACCGCCTGCGCGAGGACTGCCCCGTCGCCCTGGCCGTGTCGCTGCATGCGCCCGACGACGCGCTGCGCGACCAGCTCGTGCCGATCAACAGGAAATACCCCATCGACGAGCTGCTGTCGGCCTGCGAGCGTTACCTCGACGCCGCGCCGCGCGACTTCATCACGATGGAGTACTGCATGCTCGACGGCGTCAACGACACGCCGGCGCAGGCGCGCCAGCTCGTGAGCCTCGTCAAGGATCGGCTGCCGGTCAAGTTCAATCTGATCCCGTTCAACCCGTTCCCCGAGTCGGGCCTGAAGCGTTCGTCCAACGCCCGCGTGCAGGCGTTCGGCGAGGTGCTGCTCGAGGCCGGGCTGGTCACCACCATCCGCAAGACGCGCGGCGACGACATCGACGCCGCCTGTGGTCAACTCGCGGGCGAGGTGCAGGATCGCACCGACGCCCAGCGTCGCATGACCCGCGCCATCCCGATCGTCGCGGCGGCGCCGTCTCCCGCCGGCAAGCCCGCCGTCCCTCAACCCCCCAAGCAGTGAGTCACGACCGCATGCATCTCGTTCCAGGGCCCGCCAGTTCGATGCGTTGGATGAGGGCCGCGCTCGCGGCGCTGGGCCTGCTGGCCGGGCTGGCGGGGTGCGTGACCACCGGCGGGCCGCCGCAGCGCCCGTACCGCAGCAACGGGGACGACGACATCAAGACCGCGTCGGACCAGACCAATGCCGATCGCCTGTACAACACGCGCATGGAGCTCGCGCAGGCCTATTTCGGCCGCAACCAGCCCACCGACGCGCTCGACCAGGTCAAGCAGGCGCTGCAGGCCAAGCCGGACATGCCGGGCGCCTACAACCTGCGCGGCCTGATCTACGCCGCGCTCGGCGACAACGACAAGGCCGAGGAGAGCTTCCGCCGCTCGATGCAGCTCGCGCCGCACGACGCCGACCTCATCCACAACTACGGTTGGTACCTGTGCCAGCAGCGCCAGTTCGACGCGGCCGACACCGAGTTCCGGCGCGCCATCGCCGAGCCGACGAACCGCACGGTGCCGCGCACCATGCTGGTCGAGGGCATCTGCCAGATCCGCGCCGGCAAGCTGCCCGATGCGGAGAAGACGCTGTCGCGCGCCTACGAGCTCGACCCGGCCAACCCGGCCATCGCGGTGAACCTGGCCGAGGTGCTCTATCGCGGCGGCCAGTACGAGCGCGCCCGCTTCTACGTGCGCCGCGTCAACACCAGGCCGGAGCTGTCCAACGCGCAGACCCTGTGGCTGGCGGCGCGCATCGAGCACAAGCTGGGCCAGGAAGAGCAGGTCAAGGCCATGGGCAACGCGCTGCACAGCCGCTTCCCGGATGCGCCCGAGACGGCGCAGTTCGAAAAGGGCAAGTTCGATGAATGACGAGCTGACGCCCGATCCGACGCAGCCTTCCGCCGCGGCGCAGCCTTCCGCCGCGGCGCAGCCGCCGGGCGAGGCGGACGACGCGGCCGCCGCCGCCCCGGGGCCGGCCACCGAGCCGCCGCCGCAGGCCGGTCCGGCCACCGCGGGCAGCATGATCCGCGACGCGCGCCAGGCCCAGGGCATCGACCTGGCCTCGCTGGCGGCCATGCTCAAGATCCCGCTGCGCCGGCTCGAGGCGCTCGAGAACGACCAGCACGACGAACTGCAGGGCCCGACGTTCGAGCGCGCGCTGGCGCAAGCCGCGTGCCGCGTCCTCAAGATCGACCCCAAGCCCGTGCTGGCGCTGCTGCCCCAGCACGCGCGCAACACGCTCGAGGGCGTCTCCGAAGGCATCAACGCGCCGTTCCGCGACGGGCAGGGCGGTGGCGGCATCGAGCTGCCGGCGATCGTGCGGCCGGTCGGCGTGATCGTCGTCGTGCTGATCCTGGCGGCCATCGCGCTGTTCGTCGTCCCCGAGGGCTGGCTCGCGAAGGTGACCAAGCCGTTCATGAACGGCCTGGCCGCGAGCGCGCCGGCCGACGGCGGCGCCGCGTCGGCGCCCGCGGCCGTCGCTTCGGCACCGGCGCCGCTGCCGGCTGCCAGCGCCGCGGTGGTGTCGCCGGGCGCGTCCGCGGCGGCGTCCGCCCCCGTGTCCGCGGCGCCGGCCGCGTCCGCGGCGCTGCCCGTGGCAGCCACGCCGGCCCCCGCGCCTTCGGGTGTCGACGAGGTGCTGGCGCACGTCGCCCCGGCCCCCACCATCCCGCTGCAGGTGGTCGCCACGGCCGATTCCTGGGTCGAGGTCGTCGACGCGCACGGCCGCACGCTGCTGTCGCGCACCGTCGTCGCCGGCGAGTCCGTCGGCCTGGACGGCGCGATGCCCATGCGCATCAAGGTCGGCAACGTGAGCGGCACGCACCTGAAGCTGCGCGGCGACAATGTGGACCTGACGCCCTGGACGCGCGACAACGTCGCCCGCCTCGAGCTCAAGTGATCCCACGGACGAGTTTCCTGCCATGACCGACGACACCCTCCTGTCCAACCCCGAAGCCGGCTACTTGCTCGATGGCGAGCCCATCGAGGCGGCCAGGCCTGCCGCGCGCCGCTCGCGCCAGGCGCGCGTGGCCTGGGGCGACCACGTGGTCACGGTGGGCGGCGACGCGCCCGTGCGCGTGCAGTCGATGACCAACACCGACACCGTGCAGGTGATCGAGACGGCCATCCAGGTCAAGGAACTGGCCCTGGCCGGCTCGGAGCTGGTGCGCATCACGGTCAACACGCCCGAGGCGGCGGCCGCCGTGCCGCACATCCGCGAGCAGCTCGACCGCATGGGCATCAACGTGCCGCTGGTGGGCGACTTCCACTACAACGGCCACCGCCTGCTCACCGAGTACCCGGCCTGCGCGGAGGCGCTGTCCAAGTACCGCATCAACCCGGGCAACGTGGGCAAGGGCGCCAAGCGCGACACGCAGTTTGCGCAAATGATCGAAGTGGCCGCGCGCTACGACAAGCCGGTGCGCATTGGCGTCAACTGGGGCAGCCTGGATCAGGCGCTGCTGGCTCGCATCATGGACGA
>DATCRO010000073.1:0-2834 GCA_036569025.1 Burkholderiaceae bacterium | reverse complement strand
CTGCCGATGCTCGCGGGCCTGTTCGGCGCCAGCTGGGCGTGGCCCGCATGGGTGCAGTTCCTGCTGGCCACGCCGGTGCAGTTCTGGTTCGGCGCCCGTTTCTACGCCGGGGCCTGGCGCGCGCTGCGCAGCGGCGGCGCCAACATGGACGTGCTGGTCGCGCTGGGCACCACCGCCGCGTACGGGCTGAGCCTGTTCGACTGGTGGGCGGCCGGCCACCTGCCGCACATGCGCGGCATGGACGCGGGCCACCTGTACTTCGAGGCCGGTGCCGTCGTCATCACGCTGGTGCTGCTGGGCAAGCAGCTCGAGGCCCGCGCCAAGCGCCAGACCACGCAGGCGCTGCGCGCGCTCCAGGCCCTGCAGCCCGACATGGCGCGCGTGCGCCGCGACGGCGTCGATTCTGACATCGCGATCGCGCGCCTGCGCACCGGCGACCGCCTCGTCGTGCGGCCGGGCGAGCGCTTCGCGGCCGACGGCGTCGTCGTCGAGGGCGAGAGCCATGTCGACGAGTCGCTGGTCACCGGCGAGAGCCTGCCCGTGGCGCGCGCGCCCGGCGGGCGTGTCACCGGCGGCGCAATCAACGGCGAGGGCCTGCTGCTGGTCGACGTGACGGCCGTGGGCGCGGAATCCACGCTGGCGCGCATCGTGCGGCTGGTGGAGTCCGCGCAAGAGAAGAAGGCGCCGATCCAGCACCTGGTCGACCGCGTCAGCGCGGTGTTCGTGCCGGTGGTCTGCGCCGCCGCGCTCGTCACCCTGCTCGGCTGGGGCTTGGCCCGGGGAGACTGGCAGCGCGCGCTGCTCGATGCGGTGGCGGTGCTGGTGATCGCCTGCCCGTGCGCGCTGGGCCTGGCCACGCCCACCGCGCTGATGGCCGGCACCGGCGTCGCGGCGCGCCACGGCATCCTCATCAAGGACGCCGAGGCGCTGGAGGTGGCGCACGACGTCTCGGTGGTGGCGTTCGACAAGACCGGCACGCTCACCGAGGGCAAGCCGATGCTGGTGGGCTGCGAGGCGGTCGACGGCGACCCGCAGCGCCTGCTCGCGCTCACCGCTGCCGTCCAGAGCGGCAGCACGCATCCGCTGGCGCAGGCGGTGCTGGACATGGCGCGCGGCACGCACGCCAAGGTGCCGTCGGCCAGCGCGCAGCGCGCGGTGCCGGGCAAGGGCGTGTCCGCGCGCGTGCGCGTGCACGCCGACGCGCAGGCGAGCGCCGAGGCGCGCCTCGCCGAGGCGATCGCCGCCAGCGCCATCATGAGCGCGCGCCAGAGCGCGGGCTTGTCGCCGGGCACGGGTCTCGCGCTGGACGCGGAACAGGCGATCGATCCGACCGGCCACGAGCTCGAGCTGCGCCTGGGCAGCGCCCGCTGGATGGCCGAGCTGGGCGTCGACCTCGCGCCGCTGGCCGCGCGCGCCACCGAGCTGCAGGGCATGGGCCGCACGTTGTCGTGGCTGGCCGACGTCACCGACGAGACGCCGCGCCTGCTGGGCCTGGTGGCGTTCGGCGACCGCCTGCGCGACGGCGCGATCGAGGCGGTGCAGCGCCTGCACGGGCAGCGCGTGCGCACGGTGATGGTCAGCGGCGACGGCCGCGCCAGCGCCGAAGGCGTCGCGCAACTGCTGGGCATCGAGGAGGTGCACGCCGAGGTGCTGCCGGGCGAGAAGGCGTCCTTGCTGGCGTCGCTGCGCTCGCTGGCGACGCCGGCCGCGCGGCGCCGGCGTCCGGTGCGCGTCGCGATGGTGGGCGACGGCCTCAACGATGCGCCCGCGTTGGCCGCAGCCGACGTGGGCATCGCGATGGCCTCGGGCACCGACGTCGCCATGGAGGCCGCCGGCATCACGCTGATGCGGCCCGACCCGCGGCTGGTGGCCGACGCGCTGGACATCTCGCGCCGCTGCGTCGCCAAGATCCGCCAGAACCTGTTCTGGGCCTTCGCGTACAACGTGGCCGGCATCGGCCTGGCGGCAGCCGGGCTGCTGAGCCCGATGGTGGCCGGCGCGGCGATGGCGTTCAGCAGCGTCAGCGTCGTGGCCAACGCGTTGACGCTGCGGCGCTGGAAGCCCGCGGGCGCGTGACGCGCGCGCGGGGCGCCGTCACTGCTGGTGCGTGGCGGCCTCGGCCTTGGTGAAGAACTGGTAGACGCCGTCCTCGCTCATGCGGCGGGCGTCCGCGAGCTCGCCGGCCTTGGTCATGAACAGGATCTGGTTCTGCGGCGACACGATCACCGCCGACGGGATGCCCTTGACGGTGGCGTTGCCGTAGGCGGTGCTGACGTCGACGTTGTGGTCGAAGTGGCCCACGTCCACCTTCACCACCTTGAACCTGCCCATCAGCTGCGCGTTGCGGCTGCTCTTGAGCGCGTGGTCCAGCGCGCGGCAGTCCTCGCACCAGTTCGCGCCGAAGATCAGCAGCACCGGCTCGTGCGCCGCCGCCGCGTCCCGCAACGCCAGGGCGATCTGCGCCTTGGCGTCGGCCGATTCGTCGTAGGGCCGGTCGGCGGCGGCGACGATGCCGGCGGCCAGCGACAGGGCGAGGGTCAGGAGGAACTTCTTCATCCTTCCATGATGCCAGTGTCGCGTCCGGCGCGCTGGCGGCAGTGCTATCGCGGTGTCTATCGCGGTGTCAGGTCTTGAAAGTTGCGGTGTCAGGTCTTGAATCGTCCACTCGCGAGCTCGCTTGCCCGGTCTGACCTTGGCGTGATCCACCGTAGGAACACGCCGCGCGCGAGATTTCGCATGCAAGAGACAAGACCTGACACCCGTGCGTCCATGCCGAGCTGCACGATTCAAGACCTGACACCGCAACTTTCAAGACCTGACACCGGGCGTGAGGC
>DATCRO010000072.1:0-13696 GCA_036569025.1 Burkholderiaceae bacterium | reverse complement strand
CGGCCCGCTGGGCCTGTGGCTCGCCGGCCAGGCGACGATCCTCGCCGGTGCGGCCGCCATGGCGTGGACGCATTCGTTCGTGCCGATGGCGCTCGCCGGCTCCGCGGCGCTGATGCTGACGGTGCCGCTGGTGCGGGCGATCGCGACGGGACGCCGGCGGCGCTGAACGGCGCGGCGCCGACGGGGCCGTGCGGGCCCCTCGCTTGCTGAAACGAGGGCGAATGGCCTGGCGTTCGCGCGGTGCGGGCGGGGCCGAAGGCATCCATTTCGCAGGAGAGCGCCATGCCAGATCCCCGACTCGTGACCGGCCTGTTTCCCGACCGGGACAGCGCCGAGCGCGCCTACTCGTCCGTCGCGGCGCGCGGCTATGACCGCGACGACGTCAACCTCGTCATGTCCGACGAGACCCGTGCCCGTCACTTCCCCGCCGACGCCGCGGTCGCGACCGAGCTGGGCACCAAGGCCGCCGAGGGCGCGGGCATCGGCGGCGCGATCGGCGGCACCGTGGGCGCGATCACCGCGGCCGTCGCCGCGATGGGCACCAGCCTCGTGCTGCCGGGCCTGGGCCTGGTGATCGCCGGGCCCATCGCCGCGGCGCTGGCCGGCGCGGGTGCGGGCGGCGCGGCCGGCGGACTGGTGGGCGCGCTGATCGGCTGGGGCATCCCCGAGGAGCGCATCGCCGAATACGAGTCGGGCATCCGCGAGGGAGCGATCCTGATGGGCGTGCGGCCGCGCAATGCCGAGGACGCGCTCGCCTTCGAGCATTCCTGGCGCGACGCGAACGGACAGTTGATCCGCAGCTGAGCACGCGTTCCAATACCTCGATCCCGGACGGCGCCCGCCGAGGCGCCGCCGCCTCCAGGAGACATCACCATGGGCAAGTATCTCGTCGGTTGGTTGCTTGGCGTGCCGGTCTTCGTGCTGGTCATCCTGTACTTCTTCTTCCACTGAACGTGGCGGGGAGGCCGGCATGAACAAGGACCAGGTCCAGGGGCGCATCGCGCAGGTCAAGGGCGACCTCAAGAAGCTCGCCGGCCGCGCGACCGGCAACCGCCGCCTGCAGGGCGACGGGATCATCGACCGCGCGCGCGGCAAGGCCCAGGCGGGCTATGGCGACGCGCGCGAGCGGCTGCGCAAGGCGTTTCCGCGCTGACCGGCCGGTGTCGGACCGGCGCGGCGTTCAGCGCGCGCCGATGCTGGCGTCCAGGAAGCGCGCGGCGCGGTTCCAGAAGTCGACGCGGGTCTCGAACGAGCGCCAGCCGTGGCCTTCCTTGTCGTAGACCACCCACTCGACCTTGGCGCCCGGCTGCTTCTTCAACGCGTCGCGGAACCGCTCGCCGTGCTCGATCGGCACGCGCTTGTCCTTGCCGCCGTAGGCCATCAGGACCGGCGCATGGATCTTCGCGACGAGCTGGGTGGGCGAGGTCGCCTTCAGCTGCGCCGCATCGGCCACCGGGTCGCCGACCAGCGCCGGCATGCCGTACTGCTTCCACGCGTCCGACATGTCCGACCAGTCGGCCGTGTACATCAGGTTCATGTCGGTGACGCCGACCCACTCGATGCCGCAGCGGTACAGGTCGGGGTCGCGCGCGAGGCCCATCAGCACGGCATAGCCGCCGTAGCTGGCCCCGGCGATGCACACGCGCTTCGGGTCGACGATGCCCTGGGCGACGGCCCACTTGACGCCGTCGGCGATGTCGTCCTGCATCGCCAGGCCCCATTGCTTCCAGCCCGACTGGAACAGCTTCTGGCCGTAGCCCGTGCTGCCGCGGTACTCCGGCTCGAGGACGGCATAGCCGCGCGCCGCGAGGAACTGCGTCTCGGGATCCCAGTCCCACGTGCGGCCCCGCACATAGGGGCCGCCGTGCACCAGCACCACCAGCGGCAGGTTCTTGCGCTCGGCGCCGGCCGGGATGGTGAGCCAGGCCGGGATCTCCAGCCCGTCGCGCGCCTTGTACTGCACGAGGTCGAGCGTCGCCTGCGTCCCGGGCTCGATGTCGGGCATCGCGGAGCCCAGCTTGAGCAGCTTGCCCCGGGTTTGGTCGAGGATGAAGAACAGCCCGGGCACGCGGTCGGACGTGGCGCGGATCACGACCGTGTCGAGGTTGCCGTTGGCCGCGACGCTCAGGCGGTTGGTCGTCGAGGGCAGCAGCTTGTCGACCTTGGCCTGCAGCGCCTCGAGCTCGGGCACCACCCACTGCGTGACGTCCGCGTCGGCCGCATAGCGCACGCCGGCAAGCTTGCCGCCCACGGTGACGTACGACGGCTCGAGGTCGTACTTCTGCGACAGGAGCCAGGCCTTGTCGGCCATCTTGCGGTGGGCGAGGTCGTACGTCCACACGGCCACCTTGTCGCCGCCGTTGCGCGCCTCGACGTACAGGTTGCCGTCCTGGTCGATGTAGCTGGGGTCGAAGCTCTTGTCGTCGACGTAGTGCTCGAAGTCGCCGAGGGTCGCCCATTCCTGGCCGCCGGCCTCGCGCGTCATCACCTTGCTGTGGTTGGCCTTGTCGGTCACGACCACGCGCAGCTCGCCCTTGGGATCGAAGATCCATTCGACGACGTGCGGCGGCGTGGGCACGTCGGCGACGTGGCCATGCAGCGTGTCCAGCCGCTGCAGCTGCAGGTAGTCGGCGTGCTTTTCGTCGATCTCCTGCGCGTGCGCGACGTAGACGTCCTCGGAGACGCCGTCGACCGCCTGCAGGAACCAGGTGTTCCAGGGCAGCACGCGCGAGTGGTCGCCGCCGCGCTCGAAGAAGGGCTGGCCGTGGCGGCTCACGAGCTCGCGCAGGGCGCTGCCGTCGGTGTTGACGCCGTACAGGCCCGAGGCGGTGTCGATGTCGCCGACGGGCGCGTCGCGGTCGCCCAGTTCGAAGACCAGGCGATGGGCGTTGACCCAGTGGAAGTCGGCGATGTCCGCGTCCTCGAAGCCGGCCAGGGACGTGAACTTCGCGGTCTTCACGTCGAGCGCGATGAGGCGCACGCGGCCGGTGGCGTTGGCGGCCATCAGCAGCGCGACCGTCTGGCCGTCGGGGGACAGCGAGGCCGCGACCATGCGCGGGTGCTGGAAGAACTTCTCCGGCCCGGGCGGGGCTTCGGCCGCCCGGGCGCCCGCGGCCAGCATGATGGCGGCCAGCAGGCCTGTGCGGCCCAGCGTCGCGCGAAGAATGCGCATGTGTGCTCCCTGTCGAGTCGTCGTTGTCGTCCGGCGCTCAGTGCGCGCCGATGTTGGCTTCCAGGAACGTCGCGACACGGTTCCAGAAGTCTCCGCAGCCTGGCGCGCGGGCGCCGGCAGCTGTCGTGGATCTGCGAAAAGAGGGGAGTCTACCGGCGCGCGGCCGCGCCCCGCATCGGGCTCAGCCCTGGGCGCGGGCGGCCGCGCGGGCCGGTCAGGGCGCCGGCGAGTTCAGGACGGCCTCGACGTGGTAGCCATCGGGGTCGATCACGAAGGCGGCGTAGTAGTGCGGGCCGTAGTGCGGGCGCGGGCCCGGGCCGCCGTTGTCCGTGCCGCCGTGGGCGAGGGCGGCCGCATGGAAGCGGTGGATCGCCGCGTGGTCGGGGGCGGCGAAGGCGATGTGCAAGCCGGGCGGCGGGACGATGGGCAAGGCCGCGCGCTGCTTGATCGCGAACTTGTCGCCGCCGCCTTCGCGGCCGTAGCCGACGGCCTGGTCGTTCGCTCCGCCCTCGAAGTCGCCCCAGACGCGGACGAAGCCGAGGGTGCCGAGCGCGGCGTCGTAGAAGGCGGCGGAGCGGCGCAGGTCGGCGACGCCGAACGACAGGTGATGCAGCATGGCGGTCGTTTCCGGAACGGGGATGCCCGATTCTGACCGCAGGGCGCCGCCTACAGCAGCAGCTCGCTCGACTCGCCCTCGGGCACCGGCATCATCGACGGCAGCGCCACCTGCACGCTGTGCTGGCGCGCGTCGTCGGCCAGAGGCAGGCGGTTGCCTTCGAGCGCGCGCCCGTCGAGCGTGACCTGCGGCTGCCGGTCGTGGCCGGTGCGGTCGAACTGCAGCCGGTAGAACGCCGACTTGTACGTGTAGTCGACCTCGAAGCTGCTCCAGTGCGGCGGGATGCGCGGGTCGACCAGCAGCGTGGGCTGGCCGTCCACCATCTCCAGCCGCAGGCCCAGCACCGCCTCGACCAGCAGCCGGTACATCCAGCCGGCCGAGCCCGTGTACCAGCTCCAGCCGCCGCGGCCGGTGTGCGGCGCGACGCTGTAGACGTCGGCCGTCATCACGTAGGGCTCGACCTTGTAGACGGCCACCTCTGCCGGCGTGCGCGAATGGTTCACGGGGTTGATCATGTCGACCACGTCCCACGAGCGCCGCGCGTCGCCGCTGGCCGCGAACGCCATCGCCGCCCAGATCGCGCCATGCGTGTACTGCCCGCCGTTCTCGCGCACGCCCGGCACGTAGCCGCTGATGTAGCCGGGATTCGGGCCCTTGCCGTTGAACGGCGGGTCGAGCAGCTTGACGATGCGCTGCTGCGGGTCCACCAGGCGCGCGGCCAGCGAGTCGAGCGCCTTGCGCGCGCGCTCGCGCGGCGCAATGCCCGAGAGCACCGACCAGCTCTGCGCGATCGAGTCGATCTGGCATTCGACGCCGGTGGCGGTGCCCAGCGGCGTGCCATCGTCGAAATACGCCCGGCGGTACCAGTCGCCGTCCCAGGCGTTGGCCTCGACGGCGGCGGCCAGCCTCTCGCGCGCCTCCGCGCAGGTCTGCGCGAACGCGTCGTCGCCGCGCAGGCGCGCCAGCTTGATGAACTCGCGCAGCACCTCGCACAGGAAGAACGCCATCCAGACGCTCTCGCCCTTGCCGTGCTCGCCGATCAGGTTCATGCCGTCGTTCCAGTCGCCTGCGCCGATCAGCGGCAGGCCGTGCTCGCCCAGGCGCAGCCCATGCCTGACGGCCAGCGCCGCGTGCTCGTACAGCGGCGCCGTCCGGTGCGAGACGTTGGGCAGGTCGAAGTAGGACTCCGCATCCGGCGGCACCGGCCGCCCCTCGAGGAAGCTCACGGGCACCGACATCACCGCCACGTCTCCCGTGGCCTCGATGTAGCGGCACAGCGCCAGCGGCAGCCACAGGTAGTCGTCGCTGATGTGCGTCCGCACGCCGCGGCCCTGCGGCGGGTGCCACCAGTGCTGCACGTCGCCTTCCTCGAACTGGCGGCTGGCGGCCAGCAGCAGCTGCGCGCGCAGCAGCTCGGGCCGGGTGTGCACCAGCGCCATCGCGTCCTGCAACTGGTCGCGGAAACCGAAGGCGCCGCCCGACTGGTAGTAGCCGCTGCGGGCCCACAGCCGGCACGAGATGGTCTGGTAGACGAGCCAGCCGTTGGCCAGCGCGTCGAGCGCCGCGTCGGGCGTGCGCACCTTCACGGCGCCCAGCGTCCTCGACCAGTGGCCGACGGCGCGCTCGAACTCGGCCTCGGCCACGGCGTCGCCGCGGTACTTCAGGGCGGTGCGCGTGGCTTCGGCGGCGTTCTTGCCCATGCCGAGCCGGAACACGACGGTGCGCGACTCGCCCTCGGCCAGGTCCAGCGGCACCTGGAACGCGGCGCACGGATCCATCGCCGCGCCGAAGCGGCCCGACAGGCCCGCGCGCCGCAGCGCCATCGGCTCGGCCAGGTTGCCGTTGCGGCCGACGAACTCGGTGCGGTCGCAGGTCATGCTGCCCGCGAGCTGGTGCTCGGCGTCGACGTCGAAGAAGCCCATGTATTCGGCGTGGTCGCCGCTGTACGGGTTGCGCGCGGTCGCGGGGCCGTCGTCCTGGTGGTCGGTGACGATGTGCGGCGCGGTGGCCGGCCGCAGGGCGCCCAGCACCCATTCGACGTAGCCGGTGGCGCTGATGCGGCGCGGCCGTCCCGAGTCGTTGCGGATCGTCAGCATCGAGAACTTGATCGGTGCATCGATCGCGCAGAACACGCGCAGCTCGCTGCGGATGCCTTGCGCGTGCTGCTCGAAGATGCTGTAGCCGAAGCCGTGGCGCGCGACGGCGGCGCGGCCGGGCGTGCCGTCGGGGTTGAGCGCGACGCCGTGCGGCATCCACGCCGCGCCGGTCTCCTCGTCGCGCAGGTGGAACGTCTCGCTGCTCGGATCGGAGACGGGGTCGTTGTGCCACGGCGTCAGGCGCCATTCGTGCGCGTTCTCGGCCCAGGTGTAGGCCGCGCCGGACTCCGAGATGACGGTGCCGAAGTCCGGGTTGGCGATGACGTTGGCCCACGGCGCCGGCGTGCGCACGCCCGTGGGCGGCGCGACGACGTACTCGCGGCCTTCCTTGCCGTAGCCGCCGTAGCCGTTGAACAGCGCCAGGTCGCCGGTGGGGATGCGCGGCGACGCGGCCGCGTCGGGCCGCAGGTTGCGCGTGGGCACGAACGGGGCGAGGCGGCGCTCCGGACCGGCGGTGCGCCCCACGCTGCGCGGCACGGTGCGGCGCTCGGTGCGCAGCCGCCGGTTCAGCTGCTCGGAGAGCGTGCCCTGGCGGTCGCTCAGCACCGCGCGCGCCACCGACAGCAGCAGGATGCGATCCTCGTGCGGGATCTGGTCGGCATGGCGCACGAAGATGCCGCCCGGGCGGTCGACGACGTGCGCCTCCACGCCCGCCGCGATCAGCCCCATGATCTGCTCGTTCAGGCGCTGGCGATAGATGTCGCGCTCCTCGTTCCAGATGACGAGGTCGACGGCCAGGCCCTTGAGCCGCCACCACGCGTGGGCCATCACCAGCTGGCGCACGAGCTCGAGGTTGGCGACGTCGGAGACCTGCACCAGCACGATGGGCAGGTCGCCCGAGATCGCGTAGCCCCACAACCCGGACTGGCCGCGCCGGTTCTGCTTGATGATGGACGGATCGGCGCGCAGCGCGCCCTGGCTGAACAGCACGGCGCCGGCCAGGCGCGCGTACATCTGCGCGTCGGCCTCGCTGGCGTTGAGTTGGCGCAGCAGCACCTGCGCGTGCGTCCAGGCGAGCTCGAACACGCGCTCGGCCAGGCGGCGGTCGCGGTACTTCTCGATCAACGCCAGGCAGTCGGCGCGCTTGTCGCCGACGCCGTAGACGAGGTCGACGATGACGGTCTGGTCGGGCTGCAGCGTGATGGCGCAGCGGCTGGCGGCCACCGGGTCGAGCACCGAGCCCTGCGAGTTCGACAGCGCGTCGCCGCCGAACATCGCCGCCGGCGCGCGCAGCGTGCCGCCGCGGCCGATGAAGCGGGCGCGATCCGTCTCGTGCGACACGGCCGAGACGTTGTCCACGCCGCGCGGCGCGTGCACCGCCATCAGGTGGAACATCCACGGCGACGGATCCCTCTCCGCGCGCGGCCGCCGGTTGGCGAGCAGGGCGGGCAGGCCCTCGACGACCTCGGTCTGCACGAACAGCTTGCCGAAGGCCGGGTGCTGCACGTCGGCCGCCGGCGTCTGCAGCACGACCTCGCAGTAGCTGGTGACCTCGATCGTGCGCACCCGCCGCGTCGTGTTCTTGATGCGCAGGCGCCGCAGCTCGATGGCGTCCTCGGGCGAGACGGCGATCTCGGTGTGGGTGTCGATACCCGCGTCGCGCCGGCGGAACTCCGCGCGTCCCTCGGTGAAGATGGCCTGGTAGTCGGTCGCCTTGCGGCCCGTGGGCTGGTGCGCCGTCGACCAGTACTCGCCCGAGTCGACGTCGCGCAGGTACGCGAAGCTGCCCCAGTCGTCGCGCGTCATGTCCTCGCGCCAGCGCGTGACGGCCATGTCCTTGTAGCGGCTGTAGCCGCCGCCGGCCTGCGTGACCATCATGTGGTAGTTGCCGTTGGACAGCAGCTGCACCTCGGGCGTGGGCGTCAACGGGTCGGTGAAGACGCGCATGCTCGTCTCGGTGCTGGCCGACACGGCGCGCGGCGCCGCCGGCTCCATCGTGGCCTCCGCGACGATGGGCATCACGTCCTTGGGCACGCGCTCGTGCAGCAGCATCAGGGTCGCCTGCACGCTGCGGTCGGACGCGAAGTGCTGCTGCATGCGCGAATGGCCCAGCGCCTGCTCGATGGCCAGCAGGCTCATGCCCTGGTGGTGGGCCATGAACGAGCGCACGACGGCCTTGGTCTGGCCGCGCGGCACGCGCATCGGCGTGTAGTCGACGGCCTCGTAGAAGCCGAACTCGCCGGCCGCGCCGAGGGCGGCCAGGCGCTGCAGGTTGGCGCAGGCGGCCACCGGCTCGACGATCGTGGCCATCGCGGTGGCATAGGGCGCGATGACCAGCTCGTCGCCGAGGCCGCGCTTCAGGCCCAGCCCTGGCACGCCGAACGCGCGGTACTGGTAGTTCAGCGCCGTGTCGGTGGCGTTGTAGCCCGACTCCGAGATGCCCCAGGGCACGCCGCGCTCGCGGCCGTAGTCGATCTGGCGGCGCACCGCGGCGCGGCAAGTCTGGTCGAGCAGCGTCTGCTCGAAGTTGGGCATGATCAGCGGCGGCATCAGGTACTCGAACATCGAGCCGCTCCACGACATCAGCACCGGGTTGCCGTCGTGCGCCGTGAGCAGGCGGCCGAGCGCGAACCAGCTTTCCTGGGGCAGCTGCCCGCGCGCGATCGCGGTGAAGATGCCCAGCCGCGCCTCCGAGGCCAGCAGGTCGTAGTGCCCGGCGTCCAGGCGCCGTTCGTCCACGTTGTAGCCGATCGACATCAGGTGCCGGCGGTCGTCGTACATGAAGGCCTGTTCCTGCTCGCTGAGCGCGTCGACGCGGCGTGCCAGCTCCTGGATGCGGTCGAGGTAGACCGCGGCCTCGCCGATGCCCAGCGACGCCAGCACGCCCAGCGTGGGCAGGGGAGCGCGCGCAGCGGCGGCGACGGCGGCGGGCGACGCGTCCGCCGACAGCGGCATCGCCAGTCCCGCGAACGCGGCCATCTCGTCGCGTCCGGCCTCGCACTGCGCGACCAGCGAGCGCGCCCAGCGCAGCGCCTCGCCGGTGTCCTCCTCGTCGGCGGCGTCCTTGCGAGCGGCGTGGGTGGCGAGCGCGCCCTCGACGGCCGCGAGCACGTCGCGCGACATCGTCTCGAAGCTCTCGAGCACGATGGCCAGGCCGGCCGCGGAGGCGGGCATGTCGGCGCAGGCGGCTTGCACCGCCTTCTCGGCGCGGTCCAGCGCGGGCAGGTGGGTGTTGGTGGGCAGGCTCTCGCGGATCAGCGCGAGCACGTCGGCGATGCCCATGCACCACAGCGGCGAGAACGGCGGCTCGTCGGGCAGCGCCAGCAGCGCCATGCGCAGCGTCATGAACTGCGCGACGAGGTTGCCGCTGTCCACCGTGGAGATGTAGCGCGGCGCCAGCGGCAGCAGCGACTGCGTGTCGTACCAGTTGTAGAAGTGCCCGCGGTGGCGCTCCAGGCGCTCGAGCGTGGTGATCGTGGCGGCGATGCGCGTGAGCGTCTGGTCCAGCGTGATGAAGCCGCAGTCGCGCGCCGTCAGGTTGGCCAGCAGCGAGAAGCCGATGTTGGTCGGCGAGGTCCGGTGCGCGACGCGCGCCACCGGATGCAGCTGCACGTTGTCGGGCGGAAGGTGGTTGTCCTCGGCGCCGACGAAGGTCTCGAAGAACGCCCAGGTGCGGCGCGCGACGCGGCGCAGGAAGCGACGCTGCGCCGCGCTGAGCTCGCTGCGCGGCAAGGCCAGCGGACGGTCGGCCCACCAGACGATCAGCGGCGAGCAGAACCACAGCAGCAGCAGCGGGGCGGCCGCGGGCAGCGCCCAGGCACGCACGTAGGCGAGCAGGGCGGTGATCAGCACGGCGGCGGTCGGACCGGCCCACAGCGCGCGCACGGCGTCGCGCAACGCCGCGGGCGTGCCGGGCGGGTGGCCGGCGCGCAAGTCGGCCGAGGCCGTCCATTCCAGCAGGCGGCGGCCGCGCACCATGCGCCAGATCGTGCGGCCGATGGCGTCCAGCGTGGCGACGGCCTCAGTGGGCAGGCAGGCCAGCGTGTGCCCGAGCTGCATCAGCTGCAGCGCGATGGGCATCAGGCGGCGCGGCGAGGGCGAGGCCGTGAACCAGTTGAGCGGCGCCCGGGCGAGGCCCATGACGTGCGCCGCGAACGGCACGATGCCCACGATCACGACGATGCGCAGCGTCCACATGAACGGCTCGGGCAGCCGCGCCCAGCCCAGCACGGCCAGCGCGATCAGCGCCGCGGGCACCAGGCTGCGGCGCAGGTTGTCGAACAGCTTCCACTTGGACAGCGCCGACAGCGGGTTGCGCGGCGCGCCGGGCAGCGCGTGCAGGCGCCGGCGCAGCCAGCCGATCAGCTGCCAGTCGCCCCGCACCCAGCGGTGGCGGCGGGCCATGTCGACGCTGTAGCGGGACGGCGTGTCTTCCAGCAGCTGCACGTCCGACAGCAGACCGGAGCGCGCGTAGCAGCCCTCGATCAGGTCGTGGCTGAGGATGCGGTTCTCCGGCATGCTGCCGTGCGTCGCGCGCTCGAACGCATCGACGTCGTAGATGCCCTTGCCGACGAACGAGCCTTCGCCCATCAGGTCCTGGTAGACGTCCGACACGGCGCGGGTGTACGGATCGATCCCCGGCTCGCCGCCGAACATGCGCGCATAGCCCGAGCGGCCGACGCTCGGCAGGTTCAGGCCGACGCGCGGCTGCAGGATGCCGTAGCCCTCGACGACCACGTCCTTCTTGACGCCGCTGCCAGAGCGCGGCCGGTTCAGCGGGTGCGCCATCGCCGAGACCATCTCGCTGGCCGACTCGCGCGGCAGCTGCGTGTCGGAGTCCAGCGTGATGACGTAGCGCACGTCCTGCAGCGAGTGGGTGTCGCCGACGATGCGCGCGAACGCCTTGTCCGCGTCGGGCCGGCCGCGCAGCAGCGCGTTCAGGTCGGCCAGCTTGCCGCGCTTGCGCTCGCGGCCCATCCAGGTGTTCTCGACCGGGTTCCAGCGGCGCGGCCGGTGCAGCAGCAGGAACGGGTGCGGGCGCTGCTGGTTGCCGTCCGGCTCGGCGTAGCGCTTGTTGAGCGCGAGGATGCGGGCCTCGGCGTAGTCGACGAGGTCGTCGTCCTCGGGCAGCGTCTCCTGCCTGGCGTCGCGCAGGTCGGTCAGCAGCGCGAACTGCAGGTGCGGGTCGCGGTTGGCGAGGAAACGCACCTCGAGCGCGTCGACGAGGGTGTCGACGTCCGCGTGCTTGCCCAGCAGGGTGGGCACCGCCACCAGCGTCCGCGAGCGCGGCTCGATGCCCAGCGTGTAGTCCAGCCGCGGCAGCGCCTCGGGCGTGACGCTGAGCGTGACGATCCAGTTGACCAGCGCCAGCGCGAGCTGGCTGGTGGCCAGCATCAGCAGCAGCACCAGCGCGATGCCGCCGGGCGTCCACAGCTGCAGGTCGAGCTCGTGCGCGGCCTGCTGCATCGGGCCGAGCGACATCAGCATCGCGAACGCGAGGATGCCGCCGACGTAGGCCGGCAGCGGCGAATGGCCGTGGCGGCGCCGCCAGCCGCTGCGGCGCACGTTCATCGCCGCCTCGAGCGCCGGGCGGCCGTTGCCGATCAGCCAGTAGCCCACGTGCGACTCGCGGTCGTCGCCGTCGGCCTCGGCGTCCGGCGCGGCGCGGCCCTGGGCGGCCAGCTCGATCGCCTTGCGCGCGACGGCCGGCTCGTCGCCGCCGCAGGCCTTGGCCACCTCCTCGACGGCGTGGCGGTAGGTGTCGCGGGTGCCGAAGTCCATGCGCCCGTAGACGCCCAGCGGATCCTCGCGCAGCACCTGCTCGACGCTGCTGAGCGTCTCGACGAACTCGGGCCAGTGCGTGGCGCCCAGCAGGCGCAGGCTGCCGATGCTGTTGGCCACCGACACCTGGCTGGCGGCCTGCGTCTGCCCCTCGACGGCCACCAGGCGTTCGATCGCCTCGTTCTCGTCGGACAGGCGCTGCTCCATCCACGTGAGGGGCAGCGCCAGCGCGGCGCCCTGGCCCTGCAAGCGGCGCGCGAACTCCGCGACGAACGCGCTGCTCATGCTCGGGTTGGCGCGGGCCATGTCGGCGATGACCAGGATCAGGTCGCTGGGACGCTCCTCGGCGGCCTGCAGCATGCGCGACGCCCAGGTCTCGGCCATGTCGCGTTCCTGCAGGGCCGCCGCCACGCGCACCGCCACCCGGCGCAGGTTCTCGATGAGCGCCAGCCGCAGCATGATCGGGAAGGCCCACAGCTCGCCCAGCTTCAGCGGCTGGCCGCTCTGGTACGCGGCGACGAAGCGGCTCAGCGTGCCGCGGCTCAGGCGGCCGTCGGCGTGCGCGATGGCCTGCAGGGCGAGGTCGTAGACGCGCGGCATGGTGCCGTCGCGCTCGGGATCGGTGTCGGCCAGGCGCGGCAGCTCGCGGCTGTAGCCGTGCGGGAGATGGCGCCTGGCGGTGCGGATCTCCTCGTCGATGAGGTACATGTTGTCCAGCAGCCACTCGGCGGCCGGCGTGACCGGGCGGTCGTCGGCGACGGCCTGGCGCAACTGGCGCGCGACGTTCTCCAGCACGCGCTGGTTGGACGCGAGCCGCGCCAGCAGGCTGTCGGGGCGGTGGTGCCGGGCCAGGCGATGACGGCCGGCCAGCTGCTTGCCGTGCGCCACCATCTGGTCGCTGCTGAACAGCGCGGCCCGCAGCGGCTCCTCCTCGTCGTGCTCGCCGGCGCCACGGCTCCACGCGAGCCCATGGAGCCACTCCGCGGCGTGCGAGAGCAGGGTGCGGAAGGAGCGGTCGGATCCCGTCATTGATTGTTTTCCCTGGGGTCCGCGAAGGACCAATGGCCGCGCCTGCGGCAAGCGGTGAGCCCGTCCGTTGCGCAGCATGCGCGGCCGGGGCTTGACGACCAGCATGCGACCGGCGTAAACGTTGCTGCAAGCGGGATGGCACATCCCTTGCCGGATCAGGGCCATCCAAGGTCGCTGCCTCGTGCGCCGATCTCCCCTTGTCGCAACCCGGTGCCAGCCATGTCCGCCACCCGATCCACCTCCGAGAACCCCAGCCGCAGCCCGTGCGCCGACGCGCTCGAGGTGCTGTCGCACGGCCATGAACAGACCCGGGCGCTGGCCGACGAATGCCGGCGCTTCGCGCGCCACGTCGAATGCGATCCCGCGATGCAGCAGGTGGCCGAGGCGCTGTGCCGCGCGATCCACCGGATGGCGGCGCTCGAGGAGGAGCTGTTCTTCCCGGCGGCGCGCGCCGCGCTCGAGGCGTCGGCGTTGGTGGACATCGCCGAACTGGAGCACGCCACCGCGCGCCAGATCATCCGCCAGTTGCACGAGACCGATCCGCGCGAGCCGCGCTACGAGGCGCTGGTGTTGGCGCTGACGGAGTGCGTGGAGCGCCACGCGCGCCACGAGGAGGGCGAGCTGTTCCCGCGGCTGCGCGAGTCGTGCCTGGACATGGGCACGCTCGGCCAGCAGTTGAACGAGCGCCTGTCGGAGGCCGACGACGACAGCACGCCCATGGAGGAACGGCGCCACGCCGTGCGGGCCGCGACGCACTGACGCGGAGCCTACGCGGACATGGCGGACCGTCCTACGAGACGGCCCGCGATAGGCACACGCGTTGCCTTTCGAACCCTGCCAGCCGGAGGCCGTGGATACGGTCACCGGCATCCGTACCGGACGCCGCGCGCGTCCCAACGCACAGGAGTTCACACATGTCCCCGATGCACAAGTCCATCACCGCCCTGGCCGCCTCGGCCCTGCTGGCGACCGTCGGCTTCGCGACCGCGCAGTCCACCACGA
>DATCRO010000071.1:0-16353 GCA_036569025.1 Burkholderiaceae bacterium | reverse complement strand
ACAAGGTCACGCTCGGCGTCGCGATCCCGTCCGCCGACCACGGCTTCACCGCCGGCATCGTGTGGTGGGCGAACGAGGCCAAGAAGGAACTCGAGAAGAAGTACCCCGACCTCAAGGTCATCGTCAAGACGTCCAAGGATCCGGGCGAGCAGGCCAACCAGCTGCAGGATCTCGTGACCGCCAACAGGATCAACGCGCTGGTGATCTTCCCGCACGAGTCGGCGGCGCTGACCAAGCCCGTGCAGCAGGTGCATTCCAAGGGCGTGTACGTGACGGTGGTCGACCGCGGCCTGACCGACGAGAGCGGCCAGGACGCCTACGTCGCCGGCGACAACACCGCCTTCGGCAAGGTGCCGGCCGAATACATCGCCAAGGCCCTGAACGGCAAGGGCGACATCGTCGCGCTGCGCGGCATCGCCACCACGCTGGACAACGAACGCATGGACGCGTTCAACAGCGTGATGAAGAACTACCCCGACATCCACCTGCTGGACGCCAAGTACGCCAACTGGAACCGCGACGACGCGTTCAAGACGATGCAGGACTTCCTGACGCGCTTCAAGCACATCGACGCCGTGTGGGCCGCGGACGACGACATGGCCGTGGGCGTGCTCAAGGCGATCGACCAGGCGCATCGGACGGACATCAAGCTGGTCTTCGGCGGGGCCGGCGCCAAGGGCATGATCAAGACGCTCAAGGACGGCACCGACCCGCGCATCAAGGCCAACGTGTCCTACTCGCCCAAGTTCATCTACGACGCGATCAAGCTCACCGCCGAGGCGCGCCTGAAGGGCGAGAAGCTGCCGGCCAAGACGATCATCCCGTCGGTGCTGATCACCAGGGAGAACGCCAAGGACTTCTACTTCCCCGACAGCCCGTTTTGACCGGAGGCTCGCCATGGCACGCCCCATCACGCTCTTCACCGGCCAGTGGGCCGACCTTCCCCTGGCCGAACTGGCGCCGCTGGCCAGGACGATGGGCTACGACGGCCTGGAGCTGGCGTGCTGGGGCGACCACTTCGACGTGCAGCAGGCGCTCGCGTCGCCCGCCTACCTGCGCGACAAGCGCGCGCTGCTGGCCGGACACGGCCTGCAGTGCCTGGCGATCGGCAACCACCTGGTCGGCCAGGCGGTGTGCGACCTGATCGACGCGCGCCACGAGGCGATCCTGCCGGCGCGCGTGTGGGGCGACGGCGAGCCCGAGGGCGTGCGCCAGCGCGCCGCGCGAGAGCTGGCCGACACCGCGCGCGCCGCCAAGGCGTTCGGCGTCGGGACGGTGACCGGCTTCACCGGCTCGTCGATCTGGCACGCGAGCTACGCGTTCCCGCCGACGCCGCAGGCGTTCTGGGACGCCGGCTTCGCCGACTTCGCGCGGCGCTTCCTGCCCATCCTGCAGGTGTTCGACGAGTGCGACGTCAACTTCGCGCTGGAGGTGCACCCGACCGAGATCGCGTTCGACATCGCCAGCGCCGAGCGCGCGTTGGCCGCGGTGGACCAGCACCGCCGCTTGGGCTTCAACTTCGATCCCAGCCACCTGGGCTACCAGGGCGTCGACTACATCCGCTTCATCCGCCAGTTCGGCCCGCGCATCTTCAACGCGCACATGAAGGACGTGTGGTGGGGCAAGGGCGACGGCACGGTGGGCACCTTCGGCGGCCACACCAGCTTCGGCGACCCGCGCCGCGGCTGGGACTTCCGCAGCGTGGGCCGCGGCCTGATCGACTTCGAGTCGATCATCGTCGCTCTCAACGATGTCGGCTACGCCGGGCCGCTGTCGGTGGAGTGGGAGGACAGCCGCATGGATCGCGTGCATGGCGCCACCGAGAGCGCGGCGTTCTGCCGGCGCCTGGACTTCGAGCCGGCCAAGGGCGCGTTCGACGCCGTCTTCGACAAGTCCAGGCAGGGCGGCATGGCGGGGAGCGCGCCATGACGCGGCGCCTGCGCTACGCGATGGTGGGCGGCGGCCGCGACGCGTTCATCGGTGCGGTGCACCGTGCCGCGATGGCGCTGGACGGCCAGTACGAGCTGGTGGCGGCGGCGCTGTCGTCGACGCCCGAGCGCTCGCTCGCCTCGGGCCGCGACCTCGGCCTGCCTGACGATCGCAACCACGGCGAGTGGCAGTCGCTGCTGGCCGACGAACGATCGCGCCCGGCGCACGAGCGCGCCGACGTCGTCGTCATCGTCACGCCCAACCACCTGCACTTCGAGCCGGCGCGCGCGTTCGTCGACGCCGGTTTCCACGTCGTGTGCGACAAGCCGCTGGTGCACACGCTGGCGCAGGCCGAGGAGCTCGCCGCGCTGGTGGCCGCGCGCGGCACGCTGTTCGCGGTCACCTACAACTACACCGGCTACCCGATGGTGCGCGAGGCGCGCGAGCTCGTGCGCTCGGGCGCGATCGGCGCGGTGCGCAAGGTGGTCGTCGAGTACCACCAGGGCTGGCTCGCCGGCGCGCTCGAATCGTCGGACAACAAGCAGTCCGAGTGGCGCAAGGACCCGGCGCGCGGCGGCCCGGCCGGCGCGATGGCCGACATCGGCTCGCACGCCGAGAATCTCGTCGCCACCGTCACCGGCCTCGAGCTGGAAAGCCTGTGCGCCGACCTGTCCGCGTTCGGCCCCGGCCGCCAGCTCGACGACGACGCGGGCCTGCTGCTGCGCTTTGCGGGCGGCGCGCGCGGCGTGATGTCGGCGTCGCAGGTGGCCGCGGGCAGCGAGAACGACTTGCGGCTGCGCGTTTACGGCGAGCGGGGCCAGCTCGACTGGCGCCAGGAGGAACCGAACCTGCTGGTGCATGCGCCGGGCGACGGCCCGCGCCGCACGCTGACGCGCAACTCGCCCGGCCTCGGCGCCGCCGCGCGCCGCGCCTGCCGGCTGCCGCCGGGCCATCCCGAGGGCTTCATCGAGGCCTTCGCGAATCTTTACCAGGGCGTCGCCGCCGACCTGCGACTGCGCGCGACGCAGGGGCGGCCCGCCACCGCCGACGAGGCCGAGTACCCGCGAATCGCCGACGGCGTGCGCGGCGTGCGCTTCATCGAGAGGGCAGTGGCTTCGGCCCGCAGCGACGCGAAGTGGACGCCGCTGCGCTGAGGAGACCCGGCGCGGGAATCTCGCTTGCCTGTCCGCTCATCCTGCAGTTGGTACGATGGGACGATGCACGCCGCACACCGATTCACGCTTGCCGCGTTGCCGGCCCTGCTGGCCGGCTTGGCCGCCGCGCCGGCCCGCGCAGACGACGCCGCGGACGAGGCGTTCTACCAGCGCGCCTCCGACTGCGCGGCGGCGCTGCAGTTCGACCAGCTCGCGCTCGTCGCCCGGGCGCGCGCCGGCGAGAAGAACATCCGCCCGGCGTTGTTCGAGATCACCAGGCTGGGCTTCGCCTACGTGGGCGAGGCCTACCTGAAAGGCCTGCGCGACCCGCGGGGCAGCAACATGCTCAAGGCCGCCACCGCGGCGCAGAAGGACTGGCCCGCCGAGCGCCACAAGGCGATGGTCGCCGAATGCCGCATCGAGGCGCAGAAGGTCTACGACAACTCGGGCATGTGGAAGATGCTGGTCGACAACAAGGCCAACAAGCGGGTCGACCGTTTCCTGTCGATGCCGCCGTTGCCGGCGTCGGCGGCGAGCAGGTAGCCTTCGCACGCGCCCGCCGACGTCGTGCCGCGGTGCGCCTGGCGTTGGCGCGCCACAACGCGCACTGCGTGCCGAGCTTGCGTGCCGGCGTCGCCGGCCCCATCATTCGCGCTCCATTGCTGGCGGCGCCCACGACAGCGCCCGCATGACGGAGATCCCTCCATGTTGTCCTCCCTGTTCACAACGACCTTCGACTGAACACGGTTCCCCGAGCCCCGGCTGGACCGTGTCTGACCACAGATACGGCCTCGGCCGCGCCGGCTCCCGCAAAGCCCCGCAGCCATCGAGCCGGGGCTTTTGCTTTCCGGAACCGAAATGAGTGCACAACTCCGTTCCCGCGCCCTCCAGGAGGGGCGGGTCAAGGCCTTGCGCCGCATGAAGCAGCCGATGACGCTGGTGCTCGAGACGAGCATCGGCGCGCGCGACCCCGTGGCGCGCGCGCTGGGCCAGCGCGGCGCGCGCGGCGCGGGCCGGCATATCCGCAGTCGCGGCGCCCAGCGCCGCGCCGACCGCATGGCCCTGCAGGCGCTGCTGCGGCGAAAGGACTTCGATGACTGATTCCAACGACCTGCGCGAGCAGCTGGCGCGCAAGAACAAGCAGCTGCAGGACATCGCCGCCCAGCTCAAGACCGAGCTGTTCGGCATCGACGCGATCATCGACCGCGTCATCGACTCGGTGCGCGCCTGGGTGTTGCTGCCCGAGCTCGTCACGCGCCCGGTGATCGTCTGCCTGTGGGGCCTGACCGGCACGGGCAAGACGCAGCTGGTGCGCCGCCTGGCGCAGCTGCTGGGCTTCTACGACCGTTTCGTGGAGGTGCAGATGGACGGCTTCTCGAACGGCGCGGGCTGGCGCGGCGCGCAGAGCATCTCGGGCATGCTCGCGCAGTCCGGGGTGCGCGAGGGCGAGCCGGGCATCCTCGTGCTCGACGAGTTCCAGCGCTTCCGCACCATCGACACCAAGCGCGGCGAGGTGCGCGTCGAGCGCTACCAGGACGTGTGGGCCCTGCTGTCCGACGGCCGCCTGCCGCCGGCGCTCTCGCTGCTCGGCGACATCGAGTCGTCCATCGCCGAGGCCGCCTGGGACGCCGAACGCGCGGAGCCGAACGAGACCAAGCTGCGGTTCAAGCTGCGCAGCTGGGAGGCGCAGGAGCTGCAGCGCAACCTCAAGCTCGACGAGCCGCTGATGGAGATCATGTCCTGGACGCCCGAGCAGATCCAGGAGCGCCTGCGCGCCTTCCGCGAGAACGGCCAGCAGCGCTGGGAGACCGACTACAGCCGGCTGCTCGTGTTCGTCTGCGGCAACCTCGACGAGGCCTACGAGGACCTGGCCACCAGCGTGGACGACTGCGACAGCGACGCCGACATCTTCCACGCGCTGAGCGGCAAGCTGAGCGTCATCGACGTCAAGCAGGCCCTCAACCTGCGATTCAAGCCCGAGCAGGTCGCGCGGCTGGGCAACGAGCACGTGATCTATCCGTCGCTGTCGCGCCGCGCGTACGAGCAGCTGATCGAGCAGGGTTGCGCGCGCTATGCCGCCGAGACGGGCGGCCGCTGCGGCCTGCACCTCGAGCTCGATGCCACGGTGCGCGAGCAGATCTACGCCAACGGCGTCTTCCCGGCGCAGGGCACGCGGCCGCTGTTTTCGTCGATGCACGCGATCCTGGGCACGGGCCTGGCCAAGGCGGCGCTGTGGGCGCTCGAGCGCGGCGCGGCGCCGGGCGAGACCGTGGGCCTGACGGCCGACGGCCGCAGCCTCGTCGCGCACTGGCGCGGGCAGTCGCAGTCGATCGCCGCGCCGTTCGAGATCAACCGCCTGCGCCAGCGCAACAACGCCGATTTCCGCGCGCTGCTGGCCGTGCACGAGGCCGGCCACGGGCTGGTCCACGCGCTGCTGTTCGGCCGCGCGCCGCAGGAGATCAAGATCCACGTGGCCAGCTTCGAGGGCGGCTACAACGCGTACACCGCGCGCAAGGTCTGGTCGCGCGACAACCTGCTGGACTCGATCTGCACCAGCCTCGCCGGCCGTGCCGCGGAGCTGCTGGTCTTCGGCCCGGCGCTGAGCTCGAGCGGCGCCGAGAGCGACCTGCGCAAGGCGACCGAGACGGCCGCCCGCATGGTGCGCCACCTGGGCCATGGCGCGCGCATCGGGCGCATCGACGTGTCGACCGACAGCGAGGACAACCTGTGCACGGACGTGGAGGCCAGCAACGCGCCGGTGGAGGCCCTGCTGCAGGCGGAGCATGCGCGGGCCACGCGGCTTCTCCAGGCGCATCGCGAGTCGCTGCTGGCGCTGGTGGATGAACTGGTCGCGCACGGCCAGGTCACGCCGCAGCGCTTCGCCGCGGTGTCGGGCCTGCCGCTGGGGCGGCCGGAGGAGGCGCTGGATCCGTATGCGCAGCGGCTGGCGGCGTTTCGCGCGGCGGCGCCGGAGCGGCTCAGCGCGTAGGGCAGGGCGGGCGGCGCGGCGCGGAATGCGGTTTCGCGTGCTCGACTGCGGCGCAGGTCGCGCCCGCGGGCGCGACGTTCACCGGTGATGGTCGTCGCAGCCCTGCTTGACCGCCGACACCGCGTTGGCCGTCACGACGATCGTGCGGTCGTAGCAGCCGAGCCGGCTGTCCTCGACGTGCACGCGCTGGCGGCTGGCCGAGTTCGTGGTCGTCGCGGCGCCGGTCGTCTGGTCGTAGGACGTCGTGGCGTGCGGCGTGACGGTCTCGTCGCTCGTGTTCCACCATGACTGGCCGTGCGGGCCGTCGCTGCGCGTCTCGACGCGGCGCCGCTGCGAGATGGTGGTGTCGAGGACGACGGCGTTGCCGGACAGCGTCTCGACGAAGTCGACCGACAGCGGGTAGCTCGCGTGCGTGGTGCGCAGCGTGACGCCGTGCGGCGCATAGGTGGTGACGGCGGTGTGCACGTCGGTGCGCTGCCCGATCTTCTGGGCATAGCTCGTGTCGGTGATGGCGAAGTCCTGCGTGTTCTCGAACTTCATCTTCTGGTCGACGACCGTCGTGACCGGGCCATGCGAGGTGAACAGCGTGCCGGCGATGCGGTAGTCGCGCCTGGAGGCGACGGTCACGCGGCCGCTGGCGTTCGAGCCGTCGACGGTGAGGCCCGAGTCGTCGACCGAGACCGCCGGCGCGGCCAGCGTGTTCTGCGTCACGGCGCCGCTGAGCACCGGTGCGTCCGCGTCGCGCCATGCGAGCAGGGTGGCGGTGACCGAGAAGTTGTCCTGCGCGTGCGAGACCTGCAGCGAGATCGTGTGCGGCTGGCCGTCGTCGAGCTGGCCGGCGAACGGCGTCAGGTCGATGCGCGAGGGCTCGAAGTCGAGCGTCTGCACGCCGGGCGAGGGCGCCCACAGCGCGGGGTTGATGCCGCCGGTGTAGATCCACGGGAACACCGGCGCCACGCCCGCGGGCGCGCCGTCGATGGCGACCTCGACCTCGCGGAACGCGGTGCCGCCGCAGCTCTGCAGCACGCTCGCGTCGGCGTCGGGGACGCAGGTGTACCAGAACTCGTCGGAGGCCTGGCTCTGCGCGATGACGTCCAGGGCGAGGCGCTCGACGTTGCGCGGCAGGGTCAGCGTCTTCGTGAGCGTCGGGTTGGACGGCGACAGGGCGGTGAGCGACGGCGCCATCGGCGCGACGACCTGCGGCGCGTCGGCCGCCGGCTCGCCGCGTTCGCGCGGGTAGAAGACGAGGCTCGCGCTGCCGAAGATGCGGCCCGTGTAGGTCGAGTCGACCACGTTGCCCAGGATCGCCTCGCCGGACTGCGCCGAGGCCAGCAGCGCGCTGACGTCGGTGACGTCGCGCTCGACGTGCCACGCCCGGGCGGTGGCCGAACCCGGCTCCATCGTCGTGCCGAAGTAGACGTTGACGCCGCCCAGGTTGATCACCGCCGTGCGGTCGAACTGCCGCCCCGCGGTGACCTCGTAGTCCGCCTGCAGCACCACCTTCGCCCACGGGCCCGCGCAGGCGGCCGGCGGTGCGTACGTCAGCGCCACCGGCGTGAAGCCCGCGAACTCCTGGTTGGCGAACAGCGATACGGTGCAGGGTGTGGTGCGCGGCCGCGGCACGAGCAGCTCGGCGTCGGCCACCGTGCGCGTGCCGACCGCCGGCACGGGCGGTTCGGCGAAGCCGGAGGACGGTCCGTGCGCGCTGGCGGCGGACGCGGTGAGCATGGCGATGCAGCCGCACGCGACGGCGGAAGGACGGTTCATGGCAGGCCCTGGGGTTTGTCGTTGGTCGGGCGATGATGTCACCCGCGGTCGCGGCCGGCGTCGGGGCAGACCCGCACGCTGCGCGGCAGTTGAATGCAGGCTTGCGCCGTCGCGCCCGAGCGTCGCGCGGTCATGTCGAACTCGCGCCTCGTCGTTCGTCGTGTGGGGACTGGCCCTGTCCGCCAGGACCTCCGGGAAAGGCACCATGAAACTGCTCCTCACCTCCGCCGGCGTCAAGAACGCCTCCATCCACCGGGCCCTCGTCGGCCTGCTGGGCAAGCCCGTCGCCGAGTGCCACGCCCTGGCCGTCCCGACGGCCGGCTACGGCCATCCGATGGGCAGTCCGCAGGGAGCCTGGCGCTTCATCACGGGCCATGCCACGACGCCGATGACCGAGCTGGGATGGAAGTCGCAGGGCGTGCTCGAGCTGACCGCGCTGCCCAGCCTCCCGCGCGAGCGCTGGCACGCGTGGGTGCGCGCGGCGGACGTCCTGCTCGTCAACGGTGGCGACGCGCTGTACCTGGCGCACTGGATGCGGCAGTCGGGCTTCGTCGACCTGATGCCGTCGCTTCAGGACAAGGTCTGGGTCGGCCTGAGCGCGGGCAGCATGGTGATGGCGCCGCGCGTCGGCGAGGACTTCATCGAGCACAAGCCGCCGATCACCGGCGAGGATCGCGCGCTCGGCGTGGTGCCGTTCTCGATCTTCCCGCACGTCGACCATCCGGACATGCCCGAGAACGCGATGGCCTGCGCCGCGCGCTGGGCCGCCACGCTCGGCAACCCGTCGTACGCGATCGACGACCAGACCGCGATCCTGGTGGCGGGCGGCCGCGTCGAGGTCGTCTCGGAAGGGACCTGGCGCTGGTTCGCTACGGCTTGACGAACTTCAGGACGAACTCGTCCTTGGGCTGCGGCGGCTCGGGCGTGTTGCGGTCGCGCGGGTCGTCCGGGTTGCGCAGGAAGTCGCCCTCGGCCAGCAGCCGGAAGCCGGCGGCCTCGACCTCCCGGCGCAGGAACGATTCCTCGATGCGGTGCAGCGTGCCCGACTCGCTGATGCCGGTGCCGGGCCGCCCCGCGTGGTCAGCGATCACGTACAGGCCGCCGGGCTTGAGCGCCGCGAAGATGGCTCGGTTCATGCTGGCGCGGTCGACGGGGATCCAGCCGAAGTCGTGGTAATTGAACATCAGCGTGACGAGGTCCAGCTTGCCATCGGCCACCTCGGGCGGCACCGGGTCGTCGAAGGGCAGGGCGACGAAGGCGATGGGCGCGGCCGCGACGCCCGCGGCCTTCATGCGGTCGCTGCGCCCGGCCAGGATCTCGGCCGGACCGCGCGACGGGGCGGCCGGCGCGGCCGTCGGCGCCGGCGCGCCGCCCTCGGGCTGCGCGGGGCGCGCCGCGGGGGCGTCCGGGTTGCGCGGCCGGCTCTGCGCCCACACCATGCCGGTGGGCCCGACCATGCGCGACAGCAGCTCGGTCGTGTAGCCGCCGCCGGTGCTCACGTCGAGCACCGTCCAGCCCGGGCGCGCGCCGACGAAGGTCATGAGGTCGACCGGATGGCGGCGCTGGTCGTTCGTGCGGTCGGCGTCGGTGCGGTCGGGACTGGCGACGATGGCGGCGACCTGCTCGCGCGTCAACGGCGCGGCGGTCGACGTCGACGAGCTGACCGAATGCGTCGTCACGGTCGACGTCGTCACCAGCTGCGGCGGCTCGGGCGGCAGCGGTGTCGAGGCACAGCCGAGCAGGGTGGCGGCCAGCAGCGCGGGCGGTGCGAGGCGAACGATCGAACAGGCGGGCATGGCGTGTCTCCGTCGTCTTCCGATGAGCGGGCGATGTTGCCAGGGCGACGGCAGGCGGCGTGCCGCGCTTGGCCCTGCTGGCATGTCGCCCGTCATGATCCGGACAGGCTCGCGGGTTGAGCCTCGGACGCTTGAGAATCACGTCCGGGCCACCACCTTCGTTCGTCCATGCCCCTGCAAGACTTCCACCCCGCCGTCGCGCGCTGGTTCGAGCGCCGCTTCGGCGCGCCGACCGCGGCGCAGGTCGCGGCGTGGCCGCACATCCGCGCGGGGCGCGACACCTTGGTGGCCGCGCCCACCGGCTCGGGCAAGACGCTGACGGCGTTCCTCGCCGCGCTGGACGACCTGGTGCGCCGCGGCGTGGCCGGCGCGCTGCCGGACGAGACGGCCGTCGTCTACGTCTCGCCGCTGAAGGCGCTGTCCAACGACATCCGCGCCAACCTGGAGGAGCCGCTGGCCGGCATCCGCGCCGAGCTCGTGTCGCAAGGCCTGCCCGATGTGGAGATCCGCACGGCCGTGCGCACCGGCGACACGCCGCAGCGCGAGCGCCAGCAGGCGATGCGCCGGCCGCCGCACATCCTGGTGACGACGCCCGAGTCGCTGTACGTGCTGCTGGGATCGCTCGCGGGCCGCCGCATGCTGGCCAACGTGCGCACGGTGATCGTCGACGAGATCCACGCCCTGGCCGCCAACAAGCGCGGCAGCCATCTCGCGCTGTCGCTGGAACGGCTGCAGAACATCGTCAATTTTCCGCCGTGTCCCGACGAGCCGGACGAGGACGGCGTGTTGCCCGACCCCAAGGCCGCGACGGCGCGCGCCGAGCCGCGGCACGTGACGCGGGTCGGGCTGTCGGCCACGCAGAAGCCGATCGCCGAGGTCGCGCGCTTCCTCGTCGGCGCGGGGGGCGTCGTCGACGGGCAGGCCGACTGCGCCATCGTCGACATCGGCTACAAGAAGCAGCGCGACCTGGCGCTCGAGGTGCCGCCCACGCCGCTGTCGGCGGTGATGTCGCACGAGCAGTGGGACATGGTCTACCAGCGCATCGTCGAACTGGTGGCCACGCACCGCACCACGCTGGTCTTCGTCAACACGCGCCGCATGGCCGAGCGCGCCGCGCGCCACCTGGCCGAGCTGCTGGGCGACGACGCCGTCGCCGCGCACCACGGCAGCCTCGCGCGCGAGCTGCGGCTGGATGCGGAACAGCGCCTCAAGCGCGGCGAGCTGAAGGTGCTGGTGGCCACGGCTTCGCTGGAGCTGGGGCTGGACATCGGCGACGTCGACCTCGTCTGCCAGCTCGGCTCGCCGCGTTCCATCGCGGCTTTCCTGCAGCGCGCCGGCCGCGCGGGGCACGCTGTCGGCGGCACGCCCAAGGCGCGGCTGTTCCCGCAGTCGCGCGACGAGCTCGTCGAATGCGCGGCGCTGCTGGAGGCCGTTCAGCGTGGCGAGCTCGACACGCTGCACGTGCCGCCGATGCCGCTCGACGTGCTCGCGCAGCAGGTCGTCGCCGAGACCGCCTGCCGCGACTGGGACGAGGACGCGCTGTACGCGCTGATGCGCCGCGCCTGGCCCTACGCCGCGCTGCCGCGCGAGCGCTTCGACGCCGTGCTGCGCATGCTGGCCGACGGCTACACCACGCGCCAGGGCCCGCGCGGCGCGTACCTGCATCGCGACGCGGTGCACCACCAGCTGCGCGAGCGCCGCGGCGCGCGCATGACGGCGCTCACGTCCGGCGGGACCATCCCCGAGACCGGTGACTACACCGTGCTGCTGGAGCCGCAGTCCGACCGCATCGGCACCGTCAACGAGGACTTCGCCGTCGAGAGCCTGGCCGGCGACGTGTTCCAGCTGGGCAACACGAGCTACCGCATCCTGCGCGTCGAGCCCGGGCGCGTGCGCGTCGAGGATGCCAAGGGCCAGCCGCCCAACATCCCGTTCTGGCTCGGCGAGGCGCCGGGGCGCAGCGACGAGCTGTCGATGGCGGTGGCGCGCCTGCGCGAGGCCGTGGGCGAGCAGGTGCGGCGCGAAGGCCAGCCGGCCGCGATCCAGGGACTGGTCGATGCGACGGCCGGCGGCCTCGCGGCCGACGCGGCACGCCAGATCGTCGAGCACCTCGCGAGCGCGCAGGCCGTGCTCGGCGCACTGCCGACGCACCGGCGCATCGTGATGGAGCGCTTCTTCGACCAGTCGGGCGGCATGCAACTGGTCGTGCACTCGCCATTCGGCAGCCGGCTCAATCGCGCCTGGGGCCTGGCGCTGCGCAAGCGCTTCTGCCGCCAGTTCAACTTCGAGCTGCAGGCCGCGGCCACCGAGGACGCGATCGTGCTGTCGCTGTCCACCAGCCACAGCTTCCCGCTCGACGAGGTGGCGCGCTACCTGCGCTCGGCCACCGCCATGGACGTGCTGGTGCAGGCGCTGCTCGATGCGCCGCTGTTCGCCGTGCGCTGGCGCTGGAACGCGACGACGGCGCTGGCGCTGCCGCGCTTCGTCGGCGGCCGCAAGGTGGCGCCGCAATTGCAGCGCATGAAGTCCGAGGACCTGCTCGCATCGGTGTTCCCCGACCAGCTGGCCTGCGCCGAGAACCTCGCCGGCCCGCGCGAGGTGCCCGACCACCCGCTGGTGATGCAGACGATGCACGACTGCCTGCACGAGGCGATGGACGCCGAAGGCTGGCTCGCGGTGTTGCGCGGCATCGAGTCCGGGGCCATCGAGGTGATCGCGCGCGACCTGCCCGCGCCGTCGCCGCTGGCCGCCGAGGCGCTCACCGCGCGGCCCTACGCATACCTCGACGACGCGCCCATCGAGGAGCGCCGCACGCAGGCCGTGCAGGCGCGCCGATTCGGCGACGCGGACAATGTCGGCGAGATGGGCGCGCTCGACGCCGACGCCATCGCCGGCGTGCGCGAGGAGGCCTGGCCGCGCGCGCGCAGCGCCGACGAGGTGCACGAGGCGTTGATGACGCTGGGCGCGATCACCGCGGACGAGGCGCGGGCCAACCAGCACTGGGACGCCGCGCTCGCGGCGCTCGCGCGCGCGGGACGCGCGACGCGCTTGCGCGCGGGCGAGGATGGGCTGTGGGTCGCCGCCGAACGCCTCGCGACGCTGCGTCCGCTCTGGCCGGCGGCCGAGGCCACGCCCGCGATCACGCCGCCGGCCGGCTATGAGGCGCCGTTCGAGACGCTGCAGGAGGCGCTGCGCGAACTGCTGCGCTCGCGGCTGGGCGGCCTGGGTCCCGTCACCGTCGACGCGCTCGTCGAGCAACTGCGGCTGCCGCGCGGCGACATCGAGGCCGGGCTCGCGGCGCTGCAGTCGGAAGGCACGGTGTTCCAGGGCCATGTCACCCCGGGGCTGGAGACGGTCGAATGGTGCGAGCGCCATCTGCTCGCGCGCATCCACCGCTACACGCTCAAGCGCCTGCGCCGCGAGATCGAACCCGTCGAGCCGCGCGACTTCGTGCGCTTCCTGTTCGAGTGGCAGCACGTCGCGGGCGCGTCGCGCGTCAGCGGGCCCGAGGCCTTGCCGGCCGTGCTGGCGCAGCTCGAAGGCTTCGAGGCGCCCGCGTCGCTGTGGGAGGCCGAGGTGCTGCCGGCGCGCGTGAAGGACTACGCATCGTCCTGGCTCGACGACCTGTGCACCGCGGGCCGCACGCTGTGGACGCGGCTGCGGCCGCTGGCGGGCGGCACGCAGGGCGGCGGGCGCTCGTCGCTGCGCGGCACGCCCATCCTGCTGCTGCCGCGGCGCGCGGCGCCGACCTGGTCGCGCATCGCGGCCGCCGCGGCGGGCGAGGACGGCGAAGCGCTGGGCGGCCGGGCGCAACGCGTGCTGGACTTCCTCGAGGCCAACGGCGCATCCTTCTTCGACGAGATGGCCGACGGCGCGCGCCTGCTGCGGGCCGAGCTGGAGGATGCGCTGGCCGAACTCGTGGTGCGCGGCCGGGCCAGCTGCGACAGCTACGCGGGCCTGCGCGCGCTGCTGGTGCCCGCGGCCAAGCGGGCGACGGCGGCTTCGCGCTCGCGCCGGCGCGTCGCGCTGTACGGCATCGAGGATGCGGGACGCTGGAACGTGGTCAAGGCGCCGCAGGTCGTGCCGGACGCGACGGCGCACGCCGAGGCCGTCGAGCACGTGGCGCGCACGCTGCTGCGCCGCTATGGCGTCGTCTGCTACGAGATGCTCGACCGCGAGGCAGGGTGGCTGCCGCCGTGGCGCGAGCTCGTGCGCGTCTGCCGCCGGCTGGAAGCGCGCGGCGAGATCCGAGGCGGCCGCTTCATCGCGGGCGTGACGGGCGAGCAGTTCGCGCTGCCCGATGCCATCGCCACGATGCGCGCCGTGCGCCGCCAGCCGCCGGACGAGACGCTCGTCTGCCTGTCGGCGTCGGACCCCGCCAACCTGCTGGGCACCGTGCTCACCGGCCCCAAGGTGCCGCGCGTGTCGGGCTCGCGCGTGCTGTACCGCGACGGCCTGGCGATCGGCACCAGCGTGGCCGGCCAGATCGAGCTGCTCGTGCCGCTGGACCCTGCGCAGGCCCGCGCCGCGACGCGCGCGCTGGCGCTCGATCCGCAGCTGCGGTTCATGGAGATGGCGAGCACCGAGGCCGGCGCCAGGGCTTGAATCGTGGCGCGATCACGCGCATGGACCGGTGTCAGGTCTTGAAAGTTGCGCGGCGCGGTCTCGACTGTGCGACTGTGGGGTCAGGTCTTGAATGTTGCGCGGCGAGACACCATCCAGCCGATGCGTCGTCGCGCAACATTCAAGACCTGACCCCACAGTCAGAGTGCGTCCTGCTTCGAGCCGAGGTCGGCGCGGCACGTGGCCACGAAGTCGTTCCAGCTTTCGAGCGACGGGCCGCGCAGCCGGCCCACGCGTCGGGCCACGGGTTGTCGACGGAGGCCGGGTTGCCGTGCCAGCGCTGCACCGGATCCGCGGCGAGGTGACCGCAGACGTCGGTCGCGCGGCCCGTGCCGTGGCTGGCGCAGCCGATCGAATCGTCGTCGATCATGCGGGCATCATCGGGTGCATGTCCTGCGGCGCCGGACGCCGCTACGCCGCGGGCGCGCCGTGTCGTCCGGCGCCCGCCGCGAAGCGCTGCGCGCCGGCCAGGCCCTCGGCGGCGACCACCGCGAAGCCGGCCGCTCCTTCGTGCCGCAACGCGTCCTCCAGCGACAGGTCCCATTGCCCCATCGCCGACGCGCGATCCACGCGCAGGCAGGCCTGCGGAAACTCGGCGATCTCCGCCGCCAGCGCCTGCGCCGCCGCGAGTGCGCCGCCGTCTTCCACGACGCGGTTGACCAGCCCGAACGCCAGGGCCTCGTCGGCCGGCACGGCGCGGCCCGTCAGGATCATGTCGAGCGCGCGGCCCGCGCCGACGATGCGCGGCAGGCGCACGGTGCCGCCGTCGATCAGCGGCACGCCCCAGCGGCGGCAGAACACGCCCAACACCGCGCTGCGCGCGGCCACGCGCAGGTCGCACATCAGCGCGAGCTCCAGGCCGCCGGCCACCGCATGGCCTTCGATCGCGGCGATCACCGGCTTGCTCATGCGCAGTCGGGTCGGGCCCATCGGGCCGGCCGCGGCGCCGGTGGGCTCGACCGCGTTGCGGCGCGCCGGGTCGGCCATCGCCTTGAGGTCGGCGCCGGCGCAGAACTGGCCACCGGCGCCGGTCAGCACCAGCACGCGCAGCTCGTCGTCGCCCTCGAAGCGCTCGAAGGCCTCGCGCAGCAGCGTCGCCGTGGGCCCGTCGACCGCGTTGCGGCAGTCGGGGCGATCCAGGGTCACCGTGGCGATCCAGCCATTCGTCTCGACGATCACGGGCGGGCGGGCCATGGCGCTGCTCCTGGGGGGCGGAATGGCGATTGTGGCTCCGATGCCGGGACTTCGCGCTGCAGCGGTGTCCTCGGCGCGGCCGGCGCGACCCGAGGATCTGCTCCTGCTGCAAGCAGCCGTGTCGACGGGCCGCGAGGCGGCGCTGGTGGGCCGCGGCGCCGCCGAAAGTTGCGGTGTCAGGTCTTGAAAGTCGCGACGCGGCCCGTCAACCCAGGTGCTTCGCGAAGAACAGGAACGTCCGATCCCACGCGCGCTGCGCCCACACCGGATCGTAGTGCGTCTCGGCGATGCGGCCTTCGCCGACGGCCTGCTCGTTGCCGAACGCGTGGTGCGCGAGGTAGTGGTGGAAGTCGTGCTGCACGCCGGCCGCCTCCAGCTTGGCCGTCAGGCCGCGCACCTGCTCCGGCGGGAAGAACTGGTCCTGGTCGGCCCAGTGGCCCTGCAGCGGCACCTTGATCTTGCCGGCATCGAGGTACTCGAGCGGCGGGCAGCCGTACCAGGTGACGGCGGCGTCGAGCTCGGGCACGTTGGCTGCGGCCAGCAGCGTCAGCGCGCCGCCCATGCAGAAGCCGACGCAGCCGACCTTGGCCGCGCGCGTCTTCAGGAACTGGACGGCGCCGCGCACGTCCTGGCTGGCGGCGTCGCCGAAGTCCAGGCCCGTCATCAGGTGGTGCGCCTCCTCGCGCTCGACGGTGGTCTTGCCGCGGTACAGGTCGGGCACGAGCGCCAGGTAGCCGGCGTGCGCCAGGCGGTCGGCGACGCCGCGGATCTGGTCGTTCAGGCCCCACCACTCCTGGATGACGACGATGCCCGGGGCGCCCTCCGCCTTCGCCGGCTTGGCCAGATAACCCTGGAGCTCCTGCCCATCCGGGCGCTTGAACGTGATCATGGATCCTTGCGA
>DATCRO010000070.1:0-3722 GCA_036569025.1 Burkholderiaceae bacterium | reverse complement strand
GGACAAGCGCGCCGAGCAGCGTGCACGGCGTGAAGCCGCTGCCGCGCCTGCCGCGACGGTCGAGCCGATGCCGCTGCCGCCGCCGGATCCGCCCACGGCGGCCGACGCGCTCGAGCGCATCGAGCAGGCCGATCGCGTGCTGAAGGCTGAGCGTCGCAAGTCGGAGCGCGCGACCAAGGGTGCGGCGGCGCATCCAGTCAAGGCAGCCAAGCGCACGGCGCGCAGTGCGGCGAAGACCGTCGCCGCGAAAGGCAGCGGTGCCCCCGCGGCCAAGACGGCGCGTCGCAAGCGGGGCGCCTGACGGGCGATCGCCCGCTTCAAGCGGCACCACGGAGAAGGCCTGGCATTGCCAGGCCTTCGTCACTGAAGGCCCGGCGGCCCGCGTGGTGGAACGCAGCGTTGGCGCGCTAGGCCGCCCCAGCGTGCAACGCGGCCATTGCTGCCACGAGATCCGCGGCGAGCATCGGCCCGGCATGACCTTCCGCGGCTGCACCGTGCCACGCGACGGCCGCGGTGGCGAGCGCGTGCGGCGGGATCTCCGGCGACTGGGCCCACATCCCGCCGATCCAGCCGGCCAGCACGTCGCCGCTGCCCGCCGTCGCCAGCGCCGACGAGCCGGTGCTGTTGATCGACAGCGGCTCCTGCGGCGTCGCGACGACGCTGCCGGAGCCCTTCAGCACCACCGTCGCGCCGAAGCGCGCTGCCAGTTGCGCGGCGGCCGCGAGCCGATCGGCCTGCACATCGGCGGCCGAGTCGAATCCGAGCAGACGGGCGGCTTCCAGCGGATGGGGCGTCAGGAGGGTCGGCCAGCCATGCGTGGCGCGGCGGCACAGCGCCGCCTGCAGCGCTTCGTCGGCGGCCACGAGATTCAGCGCGTCGGCATCGAGCACGACACGGCGCGCGCCATGCAGCACGGTCGAAAGCGCCGGCGCGATCGCCGTGCCGCCGCCGCAGCCGCACACCGCGACGACGTCGCGCCAGGCGTCAGCCGGAGCGCTCCAGCGCGCGAAGTCCCAATGCATCAGCTCCGGACGCGCCGGCCAGGCCAGGCCGTCGTCGTCCGGCAGCGCCGCATAGACCCGCCCAGCGCCTGCCGCGAGCGCGGACGTGGCCGCGAGCCAGGCGGCGCCGCGCATCGTCGGAGCGCCGCCGAGCACGACCACGTCGCCATGCCGCCCCTTGTGGCTCGAGGCCGAGCGAGGGAAGTCGCGTTGCCAGCGCGCGATGCGCTCACGGCCGAACAGCAGGGCCGGCGCATGCGCGGCGGCGTCCCCGCCCGGCCCATCGCCCTGCGGCTCGCCGAGGTCGTCGAACCAGAGACGACCGGCGAGCGCGCGCCCCTCGCCGGTGAACAGTCCGCTCTTGAGCGTCAGGAAGGTCAGCGTGTGATCGGCCTCGACCACGTCGGCGCCCAGCGGCTGGCCGGTGCGTGCGTCGAGCCCGCTCGGCAGGTCCACCGACAGCACCAGGGCTCCGGCGCGGCGCAGGGCCTCGACAGCCCGGATTGCTTCGGTGAATGCGCCCTCGGGCGCGCGGCTCGCGCCCAGGCCGAGGAGGGCGTCGATGACCAGATCGGCATCGCGCGGCATCGTGCCGAGGTCGGTGAGCGGCGCCAGGCCGGCGGCGCGTGCGCTGTCGAGCGCATGGGCGGCGTCGGTCCCGGGTGTCGGTCCGGCCCCGACGAGGCGCAGGTCGACCCGCCATCCGCGTGCGGCGAGATGCCGGGCCGCGATGAGGCCGTCGCCGCCGTTGTTGCCGGGGCCAGCAAGGATCACCGCGTGCCGGCCCAACGGACGCAGCGCCAGCGCGAGTCGGGCGACCGCCAGGCCGGCTCGTTCGATCAGCGCGTGAGGTGCATGGCGCGAGAGCGCAGCCGACTCGATGTGTCGGCTCGACACGACGTCGTGCAGAGGCTGCGCGCGAGAAAGAGGGAGGACGGGCCGCATGGCGCCGACTCTATCGCTTCGAGCGGGCGAAGCGGCGCGCGGGACCACCGCACGACCGGTTCTCGTCGGCGGCGTGATCAGCGCAGCCGGCCGGGCTCCAGCAGTGCCGCGTCGATGCCGGGATCCTTCTTCGCCAACCGTGCCGAGAGCAGTTGCGCCGCGGCGCCGGCCATGGTCCAGCCATGCTCGCCATGGCCGATGTTGAGCCAGACGCCCGGCAGGCCGGATTCGCCGATCAGCGGCAACTCGTCGGGCAGCAGCAGCCGCGCAGTCTTCCAGCGCTGCTGGCCGCCAGCCAGCAGGGCGCCGGGGAACCAGTCGTGCGCCGCCTGGTGCAGCGCGCCCATCGATTGGCCGTCGGGCTGCGCCGACGCGCCGCCCAGCTCGTGGGCGCCGCCGACGCGTACGCGCTGTCCCAGCCGTGTCAGGCTGACGCCGAGGCTCATGTCCACGACGGTGGCGCGCGGCCCCAGGTCCGGATGCGCTTCCAGCTGCCGCAGCGGCGCCGTGATCGTGTGGGTGTGGACCGTCCCCCAAGGCAGCTTCAGGCCCTGTGCGGCGAGCAGCGGGGCCGCGCCCTTGCCTGCGCACACCAGCACCGCATCCACGCGCACCGGCTCGCGGGCCGCGACATGCACCGCGGGCAAGCTGCCGGGCTCGATGCGCAGCACGTCGGTGTTGAAGTGCCAGCGCACGCCCAGTCGCTGCGCTTCCACCCGCAGCGCCTGGCTGAACTGGCGCGCGTTGGCCGCCTCGTCCTGCGACAGCAGGATGCCGCCGTGCAGGGGCGTCTCGGCGTTGAGTCCCGGCTCTTGCGCGCGACATCCCTCGGCATCGAGCTCGCGATGCGGCACCTGCCGCTCCTGCAGCCGCGCCAGCAGCGCTGCCGCGGCCTTGTAGTCCTTGGCGCTGCGCCACAGCAGCAGCACGCCAGCCTCGCGCTCGACCTCCATCTGGAGTTCTCGCCGCCACACCGCCATCACCGCCTGGCCCCGCAGCGCCAGCGCATGCAGGGCCTCGGGCATCGCCTGCGCGCCGCGCGCGCGGCCGGCGCGCCAGTGGGCGAAACGCCAGCCGAGCTGGCCCGGCTTGCCGCGCCAGCGCAGCGGCGGGTTGGCTCCCGCGGCCATCAGGCCCGGCGCGATGAGTCCCGGCGGCGCGAAGCTCGCGCCGGTCGCGACGCTGGTATCGCGCTCGAAGACCTGGACCTCGTGCCCCTGCAGCGCGAGTTCGTAGGCACTGGTCACGCCGGCCAGTCCGGCGCCGATGATCGCGATCCGCATCTCAGCGCGCTCCCACCGCCAGGGCGGCCTCGACGCGCGCGGCCGCGCCCAGCACGGCGGCGTCTTGCGACGCCGGCGCCCACAGCATCAGGCCGACCGGCAGTTCGCCGGGATGCTGGCAGGGGATCGAGATCGCGCAGCCGTCGAGCAGGTTCACGACGGCGGTGTTGCGCAGCAGGCGCGCATTGGTGGCAAAGAACAGGTCGTCGCTGTGCAGCAAGGGGGCGATCTCCGGGGCTTGCAGGGGAACGGTGGGGCTGAGGAAGACCTCGGTGCCATGCATCGAGGTCGTCATGTCGTGGATCCAGCGCTGGCGCGCGTCGAGCAGTGCCTGGTAGGCGTCGGGCGTGATCGCCGCGCCGCGGCGGATGCGCAGCGCGACGCGCGGGTCGTAGCGGTCGCCGCGTTCGGCGAGGCGCGCATGGTGCCATGCCCAGGCTTCGGCGGCGGTGATGCCGCCCTGGGTTTGCAGTTCCGCCACACGGGGCAGGGC
>DATCRO010000069.1:0-3571 GCA_036569025.1 Burkholderiaceae bacterium | reverse complement strand
GGCGGGATGCCACCCCGCACGCACCCTCGCGACCCTCGCTTTCCCTCGGAGGACGCGTCCCGGGCATGGCCATTGCCAAAGGGACCGTCCCCGCCTCCGGCATTGCGCCACCCCGCGCGCAGCCGAACCCGGGAAGGAATTGCCTCATGTCCGCGCCCGTCTCGCTCCGGTTGTCCACGCCGCCGAAGCTCGTGTCCGGCCCCGCGCCGCAGTCGCAGCTCATGGCCCTGCACAGCCATGCGCATGCGCTCGTCGCCGGCCTGGTCGAACCGCTCGTCACCGGCAACCGCGTCGACCTGCTGCAGGACGGTCCCTGCACCTACTCGGCGATGTTCGAGGCCATCGAGCAGGCGCGCGACCACGTCAATCTCGAGAGCTACATGCTGGAGGCCGAAGGCCCCGGCCAGGAGTTCGCGCAGCGGCTGATCGCGCGCGCCAAGGCCGGCGTGCGCGTCAACGTGCTGTACGACAGCTTCGGCTCGATCGGCACTCCCGAGAGCTACTTCGAGCACCTGCGCGCCAACGGCGTCAACGTGTGCGAATACAACCCGCTGCGCCGCCTGGGCAACCTGCTCAGCCGCGCGCTGCACCTGCGCGACCATCGCAAGCTGATGGTGGTCGACGGGCGCATCGGCTTCATCGGCGGCGTCAACATCAGCCCCGTGTACGCGGCCGGCTCGTCGCCGCTGGCGGCACTCGCGGGCTCGGGCGGCGTCGACGCGCAAGAGGCGGCCGCACCCGGCTGGCGCGACACCCACGTGCGCGTCGAGGGGCCGATCGTGGCGCAGCTGCAGCGGCTGTTCATGCAGCACTGGAGCCGGCACTCCTCGATCGCGCTGCGCGGCACGCACTACTTCCCGCCGCTCGGGCCGGCGGGCCAGCAGCGGGTGGCGCTCGCCGCCTGCGACGCGGGACGCCGGCGCAACCCGTTCTACCGCGCGCTGCTGTCGGCGCTCGATGCCGCGCAGCACCGGATCTACCTGACCACGGCCTACCTGGTGCCCACGCGCCGCTTCATGCGCACCCTGCTGCGCGCGGTGCAGCGCGGCGTCGAGGTGCGCCTGCTGCTGCCCGGCACGAGCGACTTCTGGCTGCCGCTGCAGGCCGGCCGCTCGCACTACGGGCGGCTGCTGCGGGGCGGCGTGCACATCCACGAACTGCAGGACGCCTTGCTGCATGCCAAGACCTGCGTCATCGACGGCCTGTGGACGACGGTGGGCTCGAGCAACCTCGACTGGCGCAGCTTCCTGCACAACGCCGAGGCCAACCTCGTCGTGCTCGATGCAGGTCTCGCGCAGGAGATGGAGCAGGTGTTCAATGCCGATATCGCGCGCTCCAGGGAGATCGTGCGTGCGCAGTGGTCGCGCCGCGGCTGGCGCCAGCGCCTGGCCGAGACGGTGGCGCGCCGCTTCGAGTTCTTCCTCTGACCCGCGCGGACGGCGCGGCACGGACCAGCAGGCTTTGCCGGTCGCCGCGAGCCCGCGCGATGGGCACACGATCTGCCGCTGGAGGGCCACTTCCTGGCAACCTGAAAGGCCTTCCCATGGACAACCAAGACACCATCGATGTCCTGAACACCCTCATCGAGACCTGCAACGACGGCGAGCGGGGCTTTCGCAACGTCGCCGAGCACGTGCATTCGGCCGACCTGAAGACCTTGTTCGCCACCCGCGCCAACGAGTGCCGCCAGGCCTGCGCGGACCTGCGCGCGCAGGTACTGCAGCTGGGCGGCGACCCCGAGACCGGCGGCAGCGCCAGCGGCGCGCTCCATCGCGGCTGGGTCTCGCTGCTGGGCACCCTGTCGGGCCACAGCGACAAGTCGCTGCTGGAGGCCTGCGAGCGCGGCGAGGATTCCGCGCTGGAACGCTATCGCGACGCGCTGGACCAGGCCCTTCCGGACAACATCCGCATGCTGATCGAGCGCCAGTACGAGGGTGTCAAGCGCAACCACGCGCAGGTGCGCAGCCTGCGCGACCAGGCGCGCGCGAACGCGTCCTGACCGCGGGCGGGGGCCGCCCGCCGTCCCGGCGCGCCCGCCTCGTGCGGGCGCTGTCGTTTGCAAGCCGGAGGCCGACCGCGTGATCAAACCCGCCACCGCCTGGTCCCTCGCGCGCGAGACCGTGTCCTCGTGGAGCGACGACTACGCCGCCAGCATGGGCGCGGCACTGGCCTACTACACGATGTTCTCGATCGCGCCGCTGCTGCTGATCGTGATCTCGCTGGCGGGGCTGTTCTTCGGCGAGCAGGCCGCGCGCGGCGAGATCCTCGACCAGCTCGAAGGCCTGATGGGCGCCGAGGGCGCGCACGCGGTGCAGGCGCTGCTGGCCAGCGTCAACCAGCCCAAGGCCGGCATCCTCGCCACGCTGCTGGGCGTGGGCGCGCTGGTGATCGGCGCCACCACGGTGATCGGCGAGCTGCAGAGCGCGCTCGACCGCATCTGGCGCGCGCCACGCCGTTCCAGCGAAGGCGGCATCGCCAAATGGATCCACTCGCGCCTGACCTCTCTGGGCATGATCATGGGCATCGGCTTCCTGCTGATGGTCTCGCTGCTGGCCAGCGCCGCGCTGGCCGCGGTGCAGCGCTGGTTCGGCCGCTGGATCGACCTGGGCGGGCTCGCGTCGGCGGTCGACTTCGTCGTCAGCTTCGGCTTCATCACCGTGGCGTTCGCGATGATCTACAAGCTGGTGCCGCGGGTGCGCGTCGAGTGGCGCGACGTGTGGATCGGCGCGGTGGTGACGTCGCTGCTGTTCACCGTGGGCAAGATGGCGATCGGGCTGTACATCGGGCGCAGCGCCGTGGCGTCGACCTTCGGCGCCGCGGCCTCGCTGGTGGCGATGGTGGTGTGGGTCTACTGGTCGGCGCAGATCTTCCTGCTCGGAGCGGAGTTCACCTGGGTCTACGCGCGGCGCTGCGGTTCGCTGCGCGATCGCGCCGACGTCCTGCCCGACGCCGGCCCGCCGGCGCCGCGAGCCCGCTCGGACGATCCGCGCTGATCTGCCGTCCAGGCTTGTCTGGCCGCAAGCGGTGTAACGAGCTGTCGCCGCAATCGCGTTCCAACGCGACATTGGGCGCCAGATTTCCCCGTCCGGGCGGGAAAAACGCACGTTTGCGCCCGGTGTTCCTCCGATGGGCCGACGCCTCGGATGTCATGCTCCGGTCATGGACTCGAAACAGCTTTTCATCGAACACCTCGCGGGCGAACTGCAAGCCATGGAGGTGGGTCGCGTCCCCATGAACGCGCTGCGCTACCGGGTGCACGCCAAGATGCTGCGCAAGGCGCTGGCCGAAGCCTCCACCCCGTCGCTGCTGGAGCGCCAGGGCGGCGCCCACCCGCAGGTCGTGCACGCGCTGTCGAACCGCTTCTTCGAGGAGACCGGCCACCTGCTGCAGCCCAACGCCACGGCGCACAAGGCGCGCTCGGTGCTGGAACGCACGATGGCCGCCTGCCGCCAGGCTCGCCAGAAGTAAGTCCGGCGCCCCCGACCGAGGAGCCGTCGTGGCCGTTCGCATCCCGGCGATCCTCGCGTTTGCCGCCCTGTTCCTGGCCGCGCACGCCGCCCCGGCGACGGCC
>DATCRO010000068.1:0-3099 GCA_036569025.1 Burkholderiaceae bacterium | reverse complement strand
GTCGACGGTCGACAGCGCGGCCTCGGCCGCTTCTTCCGCTTCCTCTTCCGTCGCGCCGGACTGGGTCTGGCCCGAGATCAGCAGCGTGGCGGCGTCGGGCGCCTGCTCGTAGACGGCGATGCCCATGTCGTTGAGCATCGACACGATGGCTTCGAGGATCTCGTTGTCGACCAGCTTCTCGGGCAGGTGGTCGTTGATTTCCTGGTGCGTCAGGAAGCCACGCGTCTTGCCCATCTTGATGAGCGTCTTGAGCTCATGGCGGCGCTTGGCGACTTCCTCTTCGGTCAGCTGCGTCTCGTCCAGGCCGAACTCGCGCATCAGCGCGCGCTCCTTGGCGCGCGAGACCTTCATGCGCAGCGGCTTGACCTTGGCCTTGACCTCGCCGGCGTCCTCGACGACCTCGTCGCCACCGTCGGCCTCGACCTCGCCCTCGAGATCGGCCTCGACGTCCGCGTCGTCCTCGAACGACGGCTTGGCGGCGGCCTCATCCTTCTTGCCCTTCTTGCCCTTGGCCTCCGGCGCGGCCGTCTTGGCGGCGGCCTTGGTGGGCTTGGCCGCGGTCTTGGCCGCGGGCGCCGCCTTCTCGGCCTTGGCCGCCGGCGCCTTCACGGCCGCCTTCGCGGCAGCAGCGGACACCGCCTTCTTCTCGACGACAGGCTTGTCGGCGGCCGCCTTGGCGGCAGCGGTCGTCTTGGCAGTATCAGCGCTCTTCTTGGCAGTCATGCGTTTCCTTGAATGAATGTGGCCCCAGGCCGCCCGGCGGCGTCGCCCGCGTCAATTTCGACTGGCCCGTGATATATACGGGCAAGCAGCTGAAAGAGAAGGCAAGCGATGAATTTCCCTTCGCGGTCGACACGACGGGACACCGGCTGGCAAAGTGACGTGAACGTGGTTTGAAGAAGCAACTCTTGCGGGAGGAAGGTGGCCGGTGAAGATGCCCTTGTCGAGGGTGGCCGGGGCCCGGAGTCAGTTGCTCTCACTGCACGTCACAAGTTGCCGCTGAGTGGGATATCGGATTATACCTCAAATGCCAGTGAAAACCGCCATGACGGTCCCGGCGAAGCGGGCCGCGTGGCGTACCTCACTCACTCTTCGGCACGTTGGGCCGACAGTCGAGCCTTGACCTCTTCCCAGTGCTTGAAGACCTCGCGGTAGCGCCGCATGGCATCCGGATCGGTGGCGGCCCGGGTGATCAGCGCCTGCGTCTGCGCGCGCAGCTCGCGGTCGAGGATCTTGTCGACGTTGCGGCGGAAGTCCTCGAAGGTCGCGCCGGGCTCGGCATCGCCGTCTGCGATCGCCAGTGCCTCGGGCCCGAGCTCCGGGTCGTCGCGCAGGGCATGGCTGAGGACGGCCCACGGGCGTGGGCCGTGCTCCGAATGGTCGCGCTCCAGCCAGGCGACCAGCGGGCCGTAGGGAGCCGGAAGGCCGTGCAGGAGCTCGTGGTCGTCGGGCGTCAGCCGCTCCCAGTACTCGGCGTGGCCGAACAGCATCTGCACGGCCCGGCTCTCGGCCGTGCGGGGCGCCGAACGCGGCTGGCGGCGCTGGGCCTCCAGCTCGGCCTCCTCGCGCTGGCGCGCCGCCCATTTCGGGTTCATGGGCCGGTTGTCGAAGCGGCGGGGCTTGCCCTGGAAGCGGCCCTGGCCCTCGCGCGGCGTGTGCTCGTGGTGCTGCCCGGCGCCGCTCGCCTGGGCGTTGGCCTCGTCCAGGTCGGGCGGGACGTCGTGCCAGGGCGCGCCATCGTCCGCGTCGCGGTCGCGCGCGGGCCGGCGGGCGCGCGGGGCGTCGGTCTTCCACAGCGTCTGCAGGTCGGCCAGCGGCAGGCCGGCCTTGATCGCCAGCTCGCCCAGCAACTGCATCTGCAGGGCGCCTTCGGGCAGCGCGCTCCACAGCGGCCTGGCCTGCGCCAGCATGCGGGCGCGGCCTTCGGCGGTGGCCATGTCGCAGTCGTGCTGCGCCACCTCGACCAGCTGTTGCGACAGCGGCAGCGCGTCCTGGACGTACTGTTCGAAGGCCTTCGCGCCATGTTCGCGCACGTAGCTGTCGGGATCGTGCTCCTTGGGCAGGAAAAGAAAGCGGAAGCTGCGGGTGTCGGTGGCGTGGGGCAGGGCGGCCTCGAGCGCGCGGCCGGCGGCCCGGCGGCCCGCGGCGTCGCCGTCGAAGCTGAAGATCACCTTGTCCGTGAAGCGCAGCAGCTTGTGCACGTGGTCGGCCGTGCAGGCGGTGCCCAGCGTGGCGACCGCGTTGGGAAAGCCCAGCTGCGCCAGCGCGACCACGTCCATGTAGCCCTCGGTCACCAGGACGTAGCCCTTGTCGCGCAGCCCCTGGCGCGCCTCGAACAGGCCATAGAGCTCGCGGCCCTTGCTGAAGACGGGCGTCTCGGGCGAATTCAGGTACTTGGGCTCGCCCTTGTCGAGCACGCGGCCGCCGAAGGCGATCACCTCGCCCTTGACATTGCGGATCGGGAACATGATGCGCTCGCGGAAGCGGTCGTAGCGCTTCTGCGTGGCCGGGTCGTCGCCCGAGACGATCACCATGCCCGACTCGACCAGCAGCGGGTCGTCGTAGCGCGGGAAGCAGCTGGCCAGCGTCCGCCAGCCGTCGGGCGAGAACCCGAGCGCGAAGCGCGCCGCGATCTCGCCGCTCAGGCCGCGGCCCTTGAGGTAGTCGATGGCGCGCGGCGAGCCCTTGAGCTGCTGCTTGTAGTGGTCGGCGGCCTTGGCCAGCAGGTCGGTCAGCGTCGTGACCTGCGCCTTCTTGCGCGCGGCCTCGGCCCGTTCCTCGGGCGAGGCGTTGTCCTCGGGCACCGGCATGCCCACCTGCTGGGCCAGGTCGGTCACGGCGTCGACGAAGCCCATGCCGTGCTGCTCGACCAGGAAGCGGATGGCGTCGCCGTGCACGCCGCAGCCGAAGCAGTGGTAGGTCTGGCGCGTGGGGCTGACGATGAAGCTGGGCGACTTCTCGCCGTGGAACGGGCACAGGCCCTTGTGGTTGATGCCGGCCTTCTTCAGCTCGACGTGCTGGCCGACCACCTCGACGATGTCGACGCGCGCGAGCAGTTCCTGGATGAAGGCGGCCGGGATCACGCGCGCAGTCTATCGA
>DATCRO010000067.1:0-12792 GCA_036569025.1 Burkholderiaceae bacterium | reverse complement strand
GGCGCCGCTGCTGGGCGTGCTGCTGACGCTGGCCTTCACGATCCCGCCATTCCAGTTGATGGTCTACCTCGGCTTCTTCGCCGGCTTCCTGCTGTACATCGGTGTCTCGGACATCCTGCCCGAGGCGCACTCGCGTGCCGGTCCCGGCGTGGCGGTCAAGCTGATCGCGCTGACCTGCTGCGGCGCCGCCTTCGTCTGGCTGGTGGTGCGCCAGTCGGCCTGAGTCGCCGGTTCGTCCTCGACCGGGCACGCGGGCTGCCGCGGCCACCGGCCGCCACGGTCGGCGGATCCCAGATTCCGAGGAGGGCCGCGATGGCCACAGTTCGTCCCCTGGTCCGGTTCGTCGTGGTCGGTGTCCTGCTGATCCTCGTCGGACTGGCGCTGATCGTCGGCGGCGTCGTCCTCGCGACGGCCGGCGGCTCGCCGTTCTACCTGCTGGCCGGGATCGGCTTCGGCGCCGCGGGCGTGCTGCTTTGGCGCGGGCAGGCCGAGGCGCTCATCGTGTTCGCCGTGCTGCTGGCCGCGATGCTCGCCTGGAGCCTGTGGGAGGTGGGCCTGGACTGGTGGCCGTTGGCCGCGCGGCTGGACCTCGCGTTCGTGTTCGGCGCGCTGCTGGTGCTGCCGTGGATCTCCCGCCACTTGCGCGGGCCGCGGTCAGGCCGCATCGTGCTGGCGCTCGTCGTGGGCGTGTCGGCCGTGGTCGCCATCGGTTCGGGCCTGCGCGACACCCATGAGATCGCGGGGCAGTTGGCGGAGGCCGGGCAGGGTACCGCGGTGGCGGCCAGCGGCGTGCCCGACGGCGAGTGGCATGCCTACGGGCGCACGGCCGCGGGCGAGCGCTGGTCGCCGCTGGCGCAGATCACGCCCGGCAACGTCGACAGGCTGAAGGTCGCATGGCAGTTCCGCACCGGCGATGTCCGCGGCCGGCCGGGCGACCCGACCGAGACCACCGACGAGGTGACGCCGCTGAAGATCGGCGACCGGCTGTACCTGTGCACGCCGCACCAGTCGGTGATCGCGCTGGACGCCACCACGGGCCGGCTGGCCTGGCGCTACGACCCGAAGATGGAGACGGGCCTCGCGCTGCAGCACCAGACCTGCCGCGGCCTGTCCTACGAGCCGCCACCCGAGGCCGCCGCGGCGCCCGCGCCGGCCGCCTCCGTGGCGCTGCGCACGTCGGGCCGGCACCTGGACATCGCCGCCAACGACGGCAAGGCACGCGCCGACTGCGGTGCAAAGCTGTTCCTGGCCACCGCCGACGGGCGCCTGATCGCCCTCGACCCCGAGACCGGCGCCGTCTGCTCGCGCTTCGGCGCTGGCGCGGGGCAGATCGACCTGGGCGCCAACATGCCCAACCTGAATCCGGGCTCGTACTACTCGACCTCGCCGGTGATCGTCACGAAGAAGCTGGTGATCGTCGGCGGCACGGTGCTGGACAACTTCTCGACCAAGGAGGAGTCCGGCGTCATCCGCGCCTTCGACATCGATTCCGGCGCCCTCGTGTGGAACTGGGACTCCGGCAACCCGGATGTGACCACGCCGATCGCCGCGGACGCCACCTACACCGCCAATTCGCCCAACAGCTGGTCGATCGGCAGCGTCGACGAGGCGCTGGGGCTGGTCTACCTGCCGATGGGCAACCAGCCGCCCGACCAGTGGGGCGGCCGGCGCAGCCCGGCCGTCGAGAAATACTCCTCGTCGGTCGTCGCGCTGGACCTCGCCACCGGCCGGGTGCGCTGGGTGTTCCAGACGGTGCACCACGACCTGTGGGACTACGACGTGCCGTCGCAGCCGTCGCTGGTCGACCTCACCGTCAACGGCACGACCGTCCCCGCGCTGGTGCAGCCGACCAAGCAGGGCGAGCTGTTCGTGCTCGATCGCCGCACCGGCCAGCCGCTGCTGCCCGTGACCGAGGTGCCCGCGCCCCAGGGTGCCGCCGCGGGCGACCACAGCGCCCCGACGCAGCCGAAGTCCGCGCTGTCGTACGAGCCGCCGAAGCTGGCCGGCAAGGACATGTGGGGCGGCACGATCATCGACCAGATGATGTGCCGCATCGCGCTGCACAAGCTGCGCTACGAGGGCCGCTTCACGCCGCCGTCGACGCAGGGGGCGCTGATCTACCCGGGCAACTTCGGCACGTTCAACTGGGGCGGCGTCGCGGTCGATCCGCAGCGCCAGGTGGCGTTCACGACGCCGACCTACCTGGCCTTCGTGTCGACGCTCGTGCCGCGCCCGAACCCGACCGTCGAGCTCGTGCAGAACGGCAAGCCCCCGCAGGGCGCGCTGCCGGCGCTCAACGAGAATTTCGGCGCGCCGTTCGCCGTCAAGCTGCATCCGTTCACGTCCCCGCTGGGCATCCCGTGCCAGGCGCCGCCCTGGGGCTACGTGGCCGGCGCCGACCTGCGCACCGGCAGGATCGCCTGGGAGCACCGCAACGGCACCGTGCGCGACCTGTCGCCGATCCCGCTGCCATTGCGCATGGGCGTCCCCAACCTCGGCGGCCCGGTGATGACGGGTGGCGGCGTCGCGTTCCTCTCGGGCAGCATGGACGACTACGTGCGGGGGTATGACGTGCGCACCGGCCGCCAGCTGTGGGAAGACCGCCTGCCGGCGGGAGGCCAGGCCACGCCGATGACCTACCTGGGGGCCGATGGGAGGCAGTACCTGCTGGTCATCGCCGGCGGGCACGGATCGACCGGCACCAAGCCGGGCGACTTCGTGATCGCGTACGCGTTGCCCCGTTAGACGTCTTCAGCTCGCGGGGCGCCCGCGCGCGATCCCGCGCGGCGACACCCATTCGAGCAGCGTCCTCACCAGCTTCTCGGCGTCGATCGGCTTGGCGACGTGCGCGTTCATGCCGGCGGCCAGGCACTCCTGGCGGTCGGAGTCCATCGCCGCGGCGGTCATCGCGATGATGGGCAGGCCCATGCCCTGGGGCAGCTTGCGGATCAGGCGCGTGGCCTGCGTGCCGTCCATGTCGGGCATCTGCATGTCCATCAGCACGACGTCGAAGTGCGCCTTCCTGACCCACTCGACCGCCTCGACGCCGTTCTCGGCCAAGGTCACGACCAGCCCGCCGGCCTGCAGGAAGGCCGTGGCCACTTGCTGGTTGACCGGGTTGTCCTCGGCCAGCAGCACCCGCGCGCCGCGGATCGGCCGCATCGACTCCTCGAGGTCGAACTGCCGCTCGCCCGTGCGGGGCGTCGGAGCGGCCTCGCCGTGCTGCAGGCGCACGACGGTGTCGAACAGGCGCGACGGCGTCACGGGCTTGGTGACGATGTCCACGCCCGGCAGGCCCTTGAGCGATTCGGCCACGCGTTCGCGCGCCGCCAGCGAGGTCATCGCGATCACCGACAGGGGCGCCGCGCCGGGCTGGCTGCGGTGCTCCTCCACGGCGCGGCGTGCCTTCAGGAGCAGGTCGAGGTCGCCCGTCTTCCAATCGAGCAGCATCAGCTCGTGCGGCGCGCTCGGGTCGGCGCGGCGCAGCTTGTGGAGCGCGTCGTCGGGAAAGGACGCGGTGCCGACCTGGAAGCGCCAGCTCTGGAGCATCTGCTGCAGGATCAGCCGCTCGGTGGGCTGGCCGTCGACCACCAGCGTGCGCATGCCGCGGATGCGGTGCAGGTCGATGCGCTCGCTGGCGCCGCGTGCGATGGCGAACTTGCAGGTGAAGCCGAAGATGCTGCCACCGCCCGGCGCGGGCGTGACCTCGATGCGGCCGCCCATCAGTTCCACGAGCCGCCTGCAGATCGCCAGGCCCAGGCCGGTGCCGCCATACTTGCGCGCGGTGGAACGCTCGGCCTGCTGGAACACGTTGAACAGGCGCTCGGCCTGCTCGGGCGTGACGCCGATGCCGGTGTCGCGCACGGAGAACGCGAGCTCGACCTGCTCGTCGGAGCGCGAGACCACGCACGCGCCGATCACCACCTCGCCGACCGACGTGAACTTGATCGCGTTGCCCACCAGGTTGTTGAGCACCTGGGCCAGCCGCAAGGCGTCGCCGACCAGGCGCGGCGGCATGTCGCGGTCGATCTCGAACAGCAGGTCCAGCCGGGCTTCCTCCACCTTGGCCGAGAACAGGTTGCCCACGTTCTCGATCGTCTCCTCGGGGCTGAACTCCTCGGCCTCCAGCGACACCGCGCCGGCCTCGATCTTGGAGTAGTCCAGGATGTCGTTGAGCAGCGTCAGCAAGGCCTTGGACGACGTCTGCACCTTGGACAGGTAGTCGCGCTGCGTCTCGTCGAGCCGGGTCTGCAGCACCATCGCCGTCAGGCCGATCACCGCGTTCATGGGCGTGCGGATCTCGTGGCTCATGTTGGCCAGGAACAGGCCCTTGGCCTGGTCGGCCGAACGCGCCTCGTCGCGCGCGATGCGCAGCGCGGCGGCCTGGCGGCGGTCGTTGTGGTGGACGCGCACGAGGCGGGCATAGAGCGCGCCGTTCTCCAGCAGCAGCTCGATCAGCACCGCGCTGCCCGCGATCAGGCCGTATACGCGGCCGGCATAGAAGCCGAAGTCGAAGCGCTGCGCGTTGAGCAGCGACGACAGCGCGACGTCGAACGACCACGCCACCAGCGACACGCTGAGCCACAGGTCCAGCACCGAATGCGGCCGGTGGCGCCAGAGCGCGGCCACGCCCGCCAGGCTCAGCGCCCAGATCGCCGCAGCGCTGAAGGTCAGCGCCAGGCCGAAGTGGCCGGGGTAGAGGAAGGTGGGCAGCCAGGCCTGGCCGACGGTGGCGTACAGCGTCAGCAGCGCGGCCAGGGCGACGGTGGCGACGGGCAGGGCCAGCGCGACGCGGTCGTGCGGGCGGGCGGGCGCGAACCAGGCCTGCTCGTTGGCCGCGGCCGCCGTGGCGTCCTGGCGCTCGCGCTGCTTCAGGACGGTGTAGGCCAGCACGAACAGCGGGAAGCCGGCATGCCAGAACATGTACAGCGAGGCCGTGGTCTGCCGGCCGGCGCCCAGCAGGCCGCCCTCCGCGAAGACGCCGGGATAGCTGAGCGCGTGGACCACCGTCATCAGCGCCGTGAACAGGTAGGCGCAGGCCAACACCATCAGCGCCCGCGAGCGCAGGATGCGGTACTGGCCGAACAGCAGCACCGCCGTGACCATGTCGTTGATCAGCAGCGCCGACTCGTAGATCGGGATGAAGGCCGGCAGGAAGCCCAGCGGCACCCGCACGAACGGCACCAGGGCGCCGAACACGAGCACCGAGACGAGCAGGACGAGGCCCGCCCGCCAGCGCTGCCGGCGGTCGGCCGGCTGGTTCAGGAGAAACGTGACGCCGCTCCCGGTCGAATCGACGGGGGCGGCGGACAGTCGGCTGTCCGGTACTGCGTCTCCAGCGTCCATGGCTCGCTCCCTGGCCCGGCGATCCATGCCGTCGGGCATCGCTCGCGACAGGATAGGCGCGTGTTGCACGTCGTCCAACCCGGACCGGAATGCCTGCGAGGCCGGCGGGGGTTCGCTATCGCCGGCGGCGGTCGGGTAAAGAACTTTTTGCCTGACGGGGGCTGAATTGCCCTTCATTTCCGGTCTTGATCGCCGATTACGCCCGGCGCGGGATCTCTACGATTCGATCATCCGAATCCAGGAGTCCGTCCATGACGTCCGTCACTTCCTCCACCAGCACGATCAGCTCGCCGTTCGCCACGGTCCGGGAGCAGATCCGGCCGGCCCGGCCCGAGTCGGCCGACCAGGGGGACACCGCCAGCCTGTCCGGCGCGTGGCAGGGCGTCGGGGACGCGATCGCCGAGGGCGCGAGCGCCACGGTCTCCCTGAGCGAGAAGGCCATGCATGCCGTCGAGGACGGGGCCAGCTACATCGGCAACGCCGTCGAGACGGGCATCGCCGACGTCGGCGCCGCCGCGATGGCCGCCTACGCGGCGGTCAGGAACGGCGTCAACAACACGGTGCAGGGCGTCGAGAACGCCGGCGAAGCCGTATGGAATACCGTCAAGGCGGGCGCCGAGGACGTCGCGGGCATGGCCGGCGACGTGGTGCATGCCGCTGAAGCCGGCGTCCAGGCCGTGGGCGACGTCGCCGTCGACGCCTGGCACGGCGTCGAGCACCTGGCCTCCGAGACGCTGCACGGCATCGAGAAAGGCACCGGCGAGCTCGAGCACCTGGGCAGCCAGGCCTGGCAGGCGGTCGAGAACGGCACGCACCGCATGCGCGACTACGCCGGCCAGGCGGGCGAGGGCGTCAGGACCGCCGCGGGCTACGTCGGCGACGGCATCGGCGATGTCGCCGACGCGGTCGGCAACGTCGCAGGCCGCATGGCCAGCTACGCCACGGTCGGGGCCGCCGCCGTCGAGCGCGCCTTCACCGCCGTCGCCTGAGCCCGCCACCGAAACACGATTCCATCCCCATGCGCCCTCTCACGTTCCTTGCCCTGGCCGCGGCCGTCGTCGTGCTGCCGGGCTGCTCCATCGTCAGCCCGGCGCCCGTGCTGGAACTGGTCAAGGCCACCGGCGCCGTCGCCGTCAGCGCCATCTCGCACGGCCCCAGCAGCGCCAAGAACACCGTGTATCACGAGCACAAGGCGCTCGACTCGGTCTGCGTCGAATACAACCCGCTGACACCCGACCCGGACATCGCCCCGGCGCTGCAGGCCGAGCTGCGCACGCACGAGATCGACAGCCGCATCTACGAGGAGGGCGGGGCGCCGTCCACCTGCAAGTTCCGCGTCACCTACACCGCCGACATCGAGTGGGGCATCCCGCCGTTCGGCAGCGGCTACAAGTCCTACATGCGCGACGCCACGCTGACGCTGCGCGACGAGAACGGCACCGTGCTTTCCAGCAGCGCCTACGCCCTGGACGGCACCTTCCAGATGGGCAAGTGGTCCACCAGCCGCAGCAAGCTGGCGCCGGTCGTGACCGCGCTGGTCACAGGCTTCGACCACTGAACGCCCCCGCACCACATGCTCAAAGGATCTCCCGTGACCGCCTTGCGCCGCGTCCTCGCCCTGTCTTTCCTGGCCATCGCCGGCGCGATGACGGGCTGCGCCTCCAACACCCCGCTGGTGCAGGGCCCGACCTCCGTGCGCCCGGTGCCGCCGCCGACCTACGCCGAGCGCACCGTCACCGGCGGCATCTACCGCGCCAACCTGGGCCAGGTCTCGCTGTTCTCCGACCAGCGCAAGCCGCAGGCCATCGGCGACACGATCAAGATCGACATCTCGGAAAGCCTGGACGCCAGCAGCGTCGTCAACAGCGTCAACAGCCGCGAGAACGCCGTCTCGTCCAAGGGCCCGGGCATGAATTCCAACAGCCTGGGCACGCTGCTCAAGGGCCTGGCCAACATGGACGCCACCGCCTCGGGCAGCGACTCGTTCACCGGCAAGGGCAACTCGCAGAACACCGCCAAGTTCAACGCGCGGCTGTCGGCCTTCGTGGTCAACGTGCTGTCCAACGGCAACCTGGTGGTGGCCGGCGAGCGCAGCATGTCGTTCAACGGCACGCTCAACACGCTGCGCTTCTCGGGCGTGGTCAACCCGCTGGACATCAAGGCCGGCGGCATCGTCGCCTCGGGGGACGTGGCCGACGCCAAGACCGAGCTGGTGGGCAGCGGCGGCACGGCCGACACCGCGTCGCGCGGCTGGCTGCAGAAGCTGCTCACGGACGGCCTGTCGGTCTGGTGACGGCGGGGCCCGGCGGGCCTCGTTCCGGCACGATCTCCACGGCTTCGCCTCGTTGGCGAAGCCGTTCTCGTTTGTGTCCGGACCGACACGCAGCCGACATGACTTGCACGACCGTGCACGCTATGCTGGCTCGCGTCACCTCCCGTTCCTGTCCGTCCTGAAATGATCACCTGCCTCATCGTCGACGACGACCCCGCGCTGCGAGAGCTCGTCGGCGACCACCTCACGCGCTACGGCCTGACGGCGCGCCTGGCCGACAGCGCCGCCGCGATGCGGCGCGAACTGGCCCGCGGCGGCATCGACATCGTGCTGCTGGACCTGATGCTGCCCGACGGCGACGGCATCGAGCTGTGCCGCGACCTGCGCATGCATTCGAAACTGCCCGTGATCATGCTGACCGCCCAGGGCGATCCGATCAGCCGCGTGCTGGGGCTGGAGATGGGCGCCGACGACTACGTCGCCAAGCCGTTCGAGCCGCGCGAGCTGCTCGCGCGCATCCACGCGCTGATCCGCCGCAGCTCCGGCACGCTGGCCCCGGGCGCGGCCGACCCCGCCGGCGAGGCCGCCGCGCCGCAGTTCGCGCCCCCGGGCCTGCCCGCGAGCGGCGGGTTCGGCGGCTGGCAGATCGACTGGCGCAACCGCATGCTGATCAGCCCCGAGGGCACGGGCCTGTCGCTGTCCAACGTCGAATACCGGCTGCTGGCGGCCTTCGCCGAGCATCCGGGCGAGGTGCTCAGCCGCGGCCAGCTGGTCGAGATGACGCGCAGCGCCGCCAGCGACAACAACGAGCGCTCGATCGACCTGGCGGTCTCGCGGCTGCGCGCCAAGCTGCGCGAGTCCCTTGAGAATCCGCAGTTCATCCGCACCGTGAGAGGGCGCGGCTACCAGTTCACCGCCGAACTGGCCCGGTAGGCACAGCATTCGCCTCGGGGAACGCGACCGCGCGAACCGAGGAACCGCCATGCTGCTCGTCTGCCCCCACTGCGCCGCCACCAACCGCGTCCCCGAGGAGCGCCTGGGCGACGCGCCCGCCTGCGCCAAGTGCGGCACGGCCCTGGCCGATTCGAAGCCGTTCGACCTGGCCGAGGCGGTGTTCCCGAAGTACATCCGCGCCACGGAGGCGCCGGTGCTGGTCGACTTCTGGGCCGCCTGGTGCGGGCCATGCCGGCAGATGGCGCCGCACTTCGCGGCGGCCGCGCAGCAACTGCCCGACGTACGCTTCGCCAAGGTCGACAGCGATGCGGCGCAGCAGGCGAGCGCGGCCTACGGGATCCGCAGCATCCCGACGCTGATCCTGTTCAAGGGCGGCAAGGAAGTGGCGCGCCGCTCGGGCGCTTCGTCCGCGGGCGACATCGCCGCGTGGACGCGGGCGCAGCTGGCGCGCACGGGCCCGTGACGCGCCAGGGCACGCGAGGCGCTCAGCGGGAGCCTTCGGGCACGGCCATGGGCGAGAGCGCGCCCTGATCGAGGCCGCCCGGCTGCTGGCCCAGCGGCGAGACGGCCTCGATCTCGATCCAGGCGTCGAGCCCGCCGCGCAGCGCGCGTGCCCGGTGGTGCCCGTGGTCGGCGAGGATGCGCACGCCGCGCAGCGCGGACACCTCGTTGGGGCAGTTGCAGTACAGGACGATCTCGCGGTCGCGCGGCAGGCCCGGTGCGGTGGCGGGCAGGTCGGCCAGCGTGGCGAGGATCGCGCCCGGCACGCGGCGGTTGTCATGCAGCGTGGCGACCGCCGAGCGCACGTCGATCACGATCGGCTCCTCGCCGCGGCGGATCAGCTCGCGCAGCTCGTGCACGGCGATGCGCGGGGCGTAGCGATCGCTGAGCATCCAGCGCCGGCGCAGCCAGCGGCCGGTGATCAGCGCGGCGAGCGCGATGACGATGGCGACCGCGGCGATGGTGCCGAACTCGGTCATGACGTCCAGCACCATCACGACCTGGCCGGCGAAGATCACGCCGATCGCCAGGAACACCAGCGTCCAGATCAGCGAGGCGCCGATGTCGTACGAGATGAAGCGGCGCCAGGACATGCCCAGCGCGCCGGCCATCGGCGCCGCCACGACCGAGATGCCCGGCAGGAACTTGGCGGCGATCAGCGAGCTGCCGCCCCAGCGCGACAGGATGCCTTCGCTCTGGCGCACGCAGGTGTCGGGCGACAGCGAGATGCGGCACAGAAGCTTCATCACCCGATGACCGCGCCAGCGCCCGGCCTGGTACCAGACGGCGTCGCCCAGCACGTTGGCGACCACCGAGACGCCAACGCACACGAGCAGCGAGATCTGGCCCGCCATCGCCACGCCGCCGGCGACCACCAGCAGCGGCGCCGCGGGCACCGGCGCGCCCACGCGCGCCGCCAGCGTGATCACGAAGACGATCAGCGCACCGTGGGCGATGAGCAGGGGGATGAGGTCGCGCATGGCGGGAAGGGCAGGCGAGCGGACGAGATGCCGGAAGGATACAGGGCCGGCCGAGGCACGTTCGCCGCAGGGCTGTCGGCCGGGAGCGCGCGGCGGCGACAATCCGGGGATGTCAGACGAGAACCAGATCGAGATCCCGCCGTCGTTCATCGCGCTGTTCGTCGAACCCGGACGCATCAAGCCGAACGCGACGCGAGCCGAGATCACGCGGCGCTACGAGTTCTGCGAGGCGCTCGCCACGATGCTGGTCGAACGCGCGCAGACCCTGCAGTGGCAGCTGGGCATCACGGAAGCCGACGTCCTGGAACGCCTGCACGCCGGCCTGCGCGGCCCGGACGCCCCGGTGCCGCCGAACGAGGGCGAGTGGATCATCTCGCGGCTGGCCGAACTGCTGGAGTGGGAGCGGCCGAAGTGGAAGGCGCCCTGAGAGGATCCACCGTCCAAAGAGTCCCGACGGTGCCACCCCCCGGCGGTGCCAGGTCTTGCCCGGCAACACGCGATCGACTTGCCAGGCCAGACCTGGCACCCTGTCACGCGGCTGGCCGAACTGCTGCAGCGGGAGCGGCCGAAGTGGAAGGCGCCCTGAGAAGATCCGCCGCCCAAAGAGTCCCGGCGGTGCCAGGTCTTGCCCGGCAACACGCGATCGACTTGCCAGGCCAGACCTGGCACCCGGTCAGGCCAGACCTGGCACCCAGTCACGCGGCTGGCCGAAGTGCTGGAGTGGGAGCGGCCGAAGTGGAAGGCGCCCTGACAAGATCCACCCCCAAGATTTCTCGGCGGTGCCAGGTCTTGCCCGGCAACACGCGAGCGACTTGCCAGGCCAGACCTGGCACCCAGTCGTGGCACCCAGTCGGCACCCAGTCACGCGACTGGCCGAACTCCTGGAGTCGGAGCGGCCGAAGTGGAAGGCGCCCTGAGAAAATCCGCCGCCCAAAAGACGATGCCCGCAACCATTGCTGGACTGCGGGCAACATCACCGAACGTCTGGTCCAGACGACGGTTTCCTGCGGGTACTGGGTGACGGGTTCCCATCTTTCCGCCCAATTTGCGGCCGGTTGCGTACCTCGGACACTTCGTATTCTCCGGATGCGGCGCACCGCCGATCGGCGGAGAAGCGCCCGGTTTCAGGCCAGTTCCGAATGCCGCGATTCGGCCGCCTCGCGGGCGGGGGCCCCCTTGCTGACGCTCTCGCCGTCGTTGCGGCGCAGGCCCCAGAAGGCCAGCGAGGACAGCAGGGTCAGCGAGGCCATCATCAGGTAGCCGTGGTGCAGGGCACGCGTGACGGCGACGTGGTCGGACTGGGGCAGGTCGGCCAGGAAGAACGACGTGACCAGCGTGGCCATCGCCAGCCCGAAGCTCAGCGACATCTGCTGCAGCGTGCTGGCGATGGTGCTGGCCATGGAGGCGTCGCCCGAGTCGATGTCGGCGTAGGCCATCGTGTTGAGGCTGGAGAACTGCAGCGAGTTGAACAACCCCATCGTGGCGCCCAGCGCGACGATCACGCCGAGCCACGTCCCCGGCCCGACCAGCGAGTAGCAGGCGATGCAGCAGGCGACCAGCACGGTGTTGGCGGTGAGCACCCGGCGGTAGCCGAACCGCCGCAGCAGCGACGACGACAGCACCTTCATGAACATCGCCGACGCCGCCGCCGGCATCATCAGCAGGCCCGACTCCCAGGCCGGCAGCCCCAGGCCCAGCTGGTACAGCAGCGGCAGCAGGAAGGGCAGGCCGCCGATGCCCAGGCGCGTGACGAAGCCGCCCAGCACCGAGATGCGGAAGGTGCGCACCTTGAACACCCCCAGGCGCAGCAGCGGGAAGGGTTCGCGCGTCGCGTGCCAGGCGTAGGCCCCCAGCAGCGCCGCCGACAGCAGGAACAGCAGCGTGACCTGGAACGCCGGCACCGAGTGCTCGCCGAACACCTCCAGCAGCCACGACAGCAGCGCCACGCCCGAGCCGAACAGCACCAGGCCGACGACGTCCAGCGGCGGCGGATCCTCGGTGCGGTAGTCGGGCATGACCCGCCGGCCCAGCCAGAAGCCGACCAGGCCGACAGGCACGTTGACGAAGAACATGACCCGCCAGTTGAGCCAGTGCACGATCAGGCCGCCGACGGTCGGGCCCAGCAGCGGGCCGATCAGGGCCGGGATGATGATGAAGTTCATCACCCGCAGGAGCTCGGACTTCGGGAAGGTGCGCACCACGGCGCTTCGGCCCACCGGCATCATCATCGCGGCGGAGATGCCCTGCGGCACGCGCGAGGCCACCAGCAGGCTGGCGTTGGGCGCCAGGCCGCACAGCACCGACGAGACGGTGAACATGCCCAGCGCGAACAGGAAGATGCGCCGGCTGCCGAAGCGGTCGGCCAGCCAGCCGCTGACCGGGATCGAGACGGCCAGCGCCAGGATGTAGCTGGCGGCCACCGCCTTCAGGCTCAGGGGCGTGACGCCCAGGCTGGCCGCCATCGACGGGATGCCGGTGTTGACGATCGTCGAGTCCAGCTGCTCCATGAACAGCGCGGTCGCGACGAGCCAGGGCAGGTAGCGCTGGGTGCGGGCGAGATCCATCGCGGTCCATTCTCGTGCGCCGCGCGTTTCGACGGGCGCGCATGGTTTCCCCTGCGGCCGGCGCGGGCGGGCGGCTCGACGACAATCCCGTACCGCCATTTGCCCTGTCATCCGACGCCATGAGCTTCGAAGTCGCCGACACCCTGGACATGTCCACCCCCGCCGCCAAGCGCGC
>DATCRO010000066.1:0-2373 GCA_036569025.1 Burkholderiaceae bacterium | reverse complement strand
GCTGCATGCCGACCCCGGCTTCCCGCTCACCATCGGCGCCGACGTGACGGTGGGCCCGCACGTGATGCTGCACGGCTGCACCGTGGGCGACGGCGCCGCCATCGGCGAGAACACCGTCGCGCTCAACGGCTCGGTGGTGGGCCGCGGCTGCATCGTCGAGCCCGGTTCGCTGCTCACCGAAGGCAAGGTCTTTCCCGACCGTTCGCGCATCGCGGGCCGCCCCGCGAAGGTCGCCGGCGAAGTGAGCGACGAAGAGGCGCAAGCGCAGCTGCGCAGGGCGCGCGAAGCCGCCGCCCGCTAGGGTCTTTCCGACAGTTCTTGCGGTCCTTGCGAACCCTGCACGCCCGCAGGGTTTGTGCGCATTGGCACCGTGCCTGTTTCGGCGGAAATTGACTTGTGTCAAGGCCCCCGACGCCCGATTCATCGACATTGGTCCCCAAGCGGACCACCACGGGATTCGCGTCGAATTCGAGACGCCGGGCCCGTGACGGAACCACGATGAAACCAGCTCCGCCTGCAGGCCCCCGAGGCTTCATGCAGCGGCGGAGCAGATCGGACGGACCATGAGACAAGAACAGGTTCAGCAGGCGCAGCAGGGGGACGAGACGCAAGAGCTCGCCACGGTGCGGCGCATCCTGCAGGCGCACGAGAACGAACCCGGCGCGCTGCTGCCGATACTGCACGACGTGCAGGACGCGCTCGGCCACATTCCCGCGAACGCGGTGCCGGTCATCGCCGAGGCGCAGAACCTCTCGCGCGCCGAGGTGCACGGCGTGGTCACCTACTACCACCACTTCCGCAGCGCGCCCGCCGGCCGCCACGTGATCCAGATCTGCCGCGCCGAGGCGTGCCAGTCGATGGGCGCCGATGCGCTGCTGGCCCATGCCGAACTGCGGCTGGGCTGCAGCGCGCACGGCACCACGAAGGACGGCGCCTTCACGCTGGAGCCGGCCTTCTGCCTCGGCCTGTGCGCCTCCTCGCCTGCGATGACGCTGGACGACCAGCCGCACGCGCGCGTGACACCCCGCACGTTCGACGCGCTCCTCGCGCAGGTCGCCCCATGAGCACCATCACCGTCTACGTTCCGCGCGACTCGGCCGCGCTCGCCGTCGGAGCCGACAGCGTGGCCCGGCGCATCGCCAAGGAAGCGGCCGCGCGCGGGCTGATGCTCGAGATCGTGCGCAACGGTTCGCGCGGCATGTTCTGGCTCGAGCCGCTGGTGGAGGTGAACACGCCCGCCGGCCGCATCGCCTACGGGCCGGTGACGCCCGACGACGTGGCGGGCCTGTTCGACGCCGGCTTCCTCACCGGCGGCAGGCATCCGCTCGCGCTCGGTCCGACCGAGGAGATCCCGTACCTGAAGAAGCAGGAGCGCCTGACCTTCTCGCGCATGGGCATCACCGACCCGGTCTCGCTCACCGACTACCAGGCCTACGAAGGCTTCGCCGGCCTGCGCCGTGCGCTGGCGCTCGAGCCCGGCGAGATCGTGCAGCAGGTGCTCGACTCCGGCCTGCGCGGGCGCGGCGGCGCGGCCTTTCCGGCGGGCATCAAGTGGAAGACGGTGCTGGGCACGGCGGCGGCGCAGAAGTACATCGTCTGCAATGCCGACGAGGGCGACTCGGGCACCTTCTCCGACCGCATGACGATGGAGGGCGACCCCTTCATGCTGATCGAGGGCATGACCATCGCGGGCCTGGCCACCGGCGCGACGAAGGGCTACATCTACGTGCGTTCCGAGTACCCGCATGCGATCGCGACGCTGAACGAGGCCATCCGCGTCGCCGAGGCTGCGGGCTTCCTCGGCGACAACATCCTGCGTTCGGGCAAGCGCTTCTCGCTCGAAGTGCGAAAGGGCGCGGGCTCGTACGTGTACGGAGAAGAGACGGCGCTGCTCGAGAGCCTGGAAGGCAAGCGCGGCATCGTGCGCGCCAAGCCGCCGCTGCCGGCCATCGAGGGGCTGTTCGGGCGGCCGACGCTCATCAACAACGTCATCACGCTGGCGAGCGTGCCGCTGATCCTCGCGCGCGGCGCGGCCTTCTATCGCGACTACGGCGTGGGCCGCTCGCGCGGCACGCTGCCGATGCAGCTGGCCGGCAACATCAGGTACGGCGGCCTGGTCGAGAAGGCCTTCGGCGTCACGCTGCGCGAGCTGCTCTACGACTACGGCGGAGGCTCGGCCTCGGGCCGGCCCATCAAGGCCGTGCAGGTCGGTGGGCCCCTGGGCGCCTACCTGCCCGAATCGCAATGGGACATTCCGCTCGACTACGAGGCTTACGCGGCGGTCGGCGCCGTCGTCGGCCACGGCGGGATCGTCGTGCACGACGACACCGCAGACATGGCCAAGCTCGCCCGCTACGCGATGGAGTTCTGCGC
>DATCRO010000065.1:0-6528 GCA_036569025.1 Burkholderiaceae bacterium | reverse complement strand
CCGCCCGAGTAGTATGGGTGGTCCAGCGCGCCGAGTTCGGCATCCAGCGCCTTGGCGAGTCGCTCGCCGAGCGGCTGGCGCGCGGGCGTCGCGAGGATCTCGATGCGCCGGCGTTCGAGCGCGAAGCCCTGCTGCACGAGGCGGTCGAGACCCGCCAGCATCGTGCGCACGTGCAGGGCCAGGATGTCGACGGTGAAGGCGTGGTCCTCGCGCTCGACACCGCCGCTCGCGAGCGCGAACAGCCGGAAGTGCTGCGCGTAGCCCGGGAGCTTGGGAACCGGCTGCGCGCGCATCACGCGGTGGCTCGTGGCCAGGTGGTGCGCCACGCCAGGGCGCGCGCGCAGCCGCTGCGCGCATTCGAGCGCGAGCACGTTCGTCGGATCCGAGACGACCTCGGTGGCGCGCAGCGCGGAGAGCACGCGGTTCTGGTCGGTCGGGCCGACCACGGAGCACGCGCCCAGCGGCGCGACGGGCGACAGCTCGATCGCATCGAAGCCCTCGGCGGCTTCGAACAGGCGGGCGTCGATGGCCAGCATCGCGCGGGCGTCGACCTGTGCCGGCACGCAGAACGCGTCGCGGCCGTGCTGCGCCAGCAGGTCGGCCGCGCTGCGCGATGCGGCGCGCGCCTGCATCACGTCCAGCAGCAGCGACTGGAGCTCCGAGCCCGCGAGTCCCGACGCCAGCCGCTCGAACGTTGCCGCTCCGACCGAGTCGACGATCCAGGTGCGAGGTGCCATCACCGGAATGTACAGGCGCGGCGCCCCGCGGCGGCTTTCAGCGCAGCAGCTTGAACGCATGCATCCACGACCCTTCGCGGAAGCCCGGGATGCACCACAGCATGGCCAGCGGCTCGATGGCGCGGGCGGCGACGGCCGTGCCCATGTCGGCGGTGTCCCAGCCCAGCTGCGCGAGCAGCGTGGTCGCCACGTCCTTGGCGCCGGCGTCGTTGCCGGCGATGAACATGGTCGGGCGCGTGCCGCCGAAGTCGGGGTCGACCATGCGGGCCGCGCCGACCGAGTTGAATGCCTTGACGAAGCGGGCGCGCGGATGCGCCTCCTGCAGCCACTCCATCAGCGATTCGTTCTTGCCGGTGAAGTAGGGCAGCACGCCATCGACGGGCGCGGCGTCGGCGATCGGGTTGGTCGCGTCGAGCACGGGCTTGCCGTCGAGCGCGGCGCCCGCGTCGCGCGCGGCCTGCAGCGCGGCGCTGCCCTTGACCGCCAGCACCACGACCTCGCCGAAGGCCGCGGCCTCGGCGCTGCCGGCCACACGCGCGCCGGGCGTCTTCACGGCGAAGTCCGCGAGCTTGGACACGTCGCGCGTGCCCAGCGTCACTTGGTGGCCGTGCTTGATGAACCCTGCGGCGAGCGTCTGCGCGACGACGCCCGATCCGATGATGCCGATCTTCATGGTGGAACTCCTGGTTGGCGCCCGGAACGTCCCGGGCATGGAGCGAACTCTAGGCATGTCTGGCATGTCTGGAAAGTCACGACAGGTTGATGCAGCAGTGACTTTCGGTTGAGAATCGTGCACATGAAGCAACTGCAGGGACTGCTCGCGCTGATCGAGATCGCCGCCGCTGGCAGCTTCGCGGGCGCCGCGCGCCGGCTGGGCGTCACGCCCGCGGCGGTCAGCAAGAGCCTGGCGCGGCTGGAAGAGCAGCTGGGCGTGCGGCTGGTCCAGCGCAGCACGCGCACCGCGCGCGTCACGGGCGAGGGCGAGCGCTTCATCGCCAAGGCGCGCGACGCGCTGCGGCTGCTGGACGACGCGGTCACCGAGGTCTCGCAGGCGGCGCGCGAGCCCGCCGGCGTCGTGCGCCTGTCGACGGGCGTGGCGTTCGGCCGCATGTGGGTGCTGCCCGCGCTGCCGGCGCTGTCCGCGCGCTTCCCGAAGCTGGTGCTGGAGGTCGAGCTCGACAACGCGCCGGTCGACCTCGTGGCCAATGGCATCGACATCGCGATCCGCGGCGGCTCGGTGCCCGACGCCGGCTTCGTCGCGCGCCGCGTGTGCAAGCTGCCGCTGGTGCTGGTGGCCAGCCCGGACTACCTCGCGCATGCCGGCGTCCCGCAGTCGCACGCGGAGTTCGATCGGCACCGCTGCATCCAGCTGCGCTTTGCCGACGGCACCGCCGCGCCCTGGACGTTCCGCGTCAACGGACGGCGCGTCGCCGTCACCCCGCACGCCGCGCTGGTGGGCACCGACAGCGACGCCGTCGTCGAGCTCGCGCTGGCCGGCGGCGGCATCGCGCAGTGCGGGCTGTACCAGGCCTTGCCCTTCCTGCAGGCCGGCCGGCTCAAGGCCGTGCTGGCCGACACCCACGATGCCGGCACGCGCGAGTTCGTGCTCGTCTACCCGCACCGCCAGTTCCTGGCCCCGCGCGTCCGCGTGGTGGTGGAGGCGCTGCTGGCGCACTTGCGCGACACCGCCTCGCTGCACATGCAACCCGCCGACCTGCCGGCCGCGCTGCGGGCGACCGCGCCGGGGCGGCGGACACGTCGCGTCGCATGATCGCCGGCCGCTGGACACAACTGTTGCGAACCCGGCGAAGCTGATACGGCGTCGCGTGACGATTTCGCGCGCGGCGCTGGCTAGCATGCGGCCCGCGAGTCGGCGAGCGATCCCCGCCGCCTCGCGCGGAATCGCTGCGATGTCCCGGCCGGTTCCGCCGATCCGCTTCCGCGGGACAGGAAACGACGCCATGAGCACCAGCAATCTCTACCGTGGGCTGTTCGAGCTCCTCACCCTGCCGCACGGCGACGCCGCGGCCGAGATGCTGCTGACGTCCGGTCGCGTGGCGCGCCGGGAGCTGCTGGTCGTCGCGCGCCAGGAAGGCTGCCTGCCCGAGCTCTATGCGCGCTGGGCCGCGCAGAGCCTGCTGTCGCCGACCGAGACCAACGAGCACGAACAGATCGTGCGCCGTCGCGCCGGCGTCGCCGACGTCCTGCGCGCGCTGCCGCCGGGCAGCCTGCTGGCGGCCTCCGAGGCGGCGCGATCGTCGGCCGCCGCCATCGACGTCCTGCTGCCCGACTTCGCGGCCATCGGTCCGCTGCACGAGGCGCTGGGCCGGCTCGAGTACCGGCTGGGCGATGCCGGGCAGTGGCACGTGCCGCCGCGCGGGCCGATGCACCACGGCCTGGCCGCCTTCGACTACGAGCCGTCGCTGGGTTCGGGGCTGGTCGTACGCGTGCAGGTGGGCGGCGCGCCGATCGACGCGACGCGCCACGTCGCCTTCGCCGATCTCGCCGCCGACGCGGTGCGGCCGAACGGCCTGGCATGCAAGGCGCTCGCGCCGACGCGCCAGGTGCTGCACCGCGTCGCCGCGTTCGGCGCGCGCGCCACGCCGGTCACGCTGCGCGAGATCGCGGACCTGCATCAGCTGCTGAAGGATTCCGCGCAGCCCGTCGACACCACGTGGCTGCAGGTCCGCATCGAGCAGCTCGACGCCTGGGCCGGCCTGCGACAGCTGCGCGACGCGATCGTCGCCAAGCGGCTCGGCGCGCTGCTGGGCTGGGGTGCGTTCGGCCGCCTGGTCGACGCGAGCGCCGCGCACGCCGAGGCGACCGCCGGGCCGCAGGCCGGCGCGCCGCGCGTCGCATCGTTCATCAGCGGGGCGTTCGCGCTGGTGCGAGGCCCGCGCGGCAACGACATCGCGGCGCGGATCGCGCGCGTGCCCTGGCTGGTGTCGCAGGTGCTGGGCGCCGGCCACCGGGTGCGCGGCGTGCCGGTGTCGACCAAGGTGTTCGACGCGCCGCGCCTCATGCGCATCGACGGCGCGCTGTACCTGGCGACCGGCGCGGGCGTGTTCCTGCTGTCGCTCGTCGACCTGGCCGAGCCCGCGCGCGCCGAGCTCGGCCAGGTCGTGCGCACGGCGAGCCGGCCGGTGGTGCTGGCGCGCTGGACGGCGGCGCGCGGCACGCGACGGACTACGCGGGCTTGAGCGACGACTCCAGCTCGTCCAGCACGCCGCCCAGGCGCCGCAGCGCGCCGCCCAGCCTGCCGGGCGCGACGTCGTGCCAGGCCGGCCCGAGGCGCGGCGTGTAGGTGACCAGGCGCCGCGTCGGGTCGTCCAGCACGCCGTCGGCAAGGCCGATGCCGTGCGGCTCGAACATCGCGTGCAGCGCGCGGCGCCGCGTGCGCAGCGTCTTGCGCGTCGACTGGTACGCGTGCTCGGCCAGCTGGCGGCGCGCCGAGTAGCTGAAGGTGTTGGCGCCGAACATCTCGGGGTCGCGGTGGTCGGGCTCGAACAGCGCGATGTCCACGTGCGGGTGGCTCAGGCCGTAGCCCTTCAGGCCCAGCTCCAGCCGCGAGTGGATCAGCGAGCGGAAGCTCTGGCTGGCCACCAGCGGCAGGCCGCCCTCGACGAGGCGCGGTATGGGGTCGGTGCCCAGGCGCACGGTGTGCGTGGGCGCGTACGTGGCGTCGAACGGCACCAGCGGGTTCAGGCACAGCACGAGGCCGATGTCCTCGTCGAGCAGCGCGCGCGCATGCAGCGTCTTCTTCAGCGCGCCGTCGACGTAGTGGCGCTCGCCGATGCGCACCGGCGGGTACAGGCCGGGCAGCGCGGCGCTGGCGGTGACGGCGCGCGAGATGGGCACGTCGTCCCAGCCGGGCAGGCCGAACGGCGCGACGGCGCCGGTGTCCAGGTCGGTGGCCACCAGCACCAGGCGGCGCGGCAGCGCGCGGAAGTCGTCGGTGCGTCCGGGCGCGGAGAACACCTGGCGCAGGTGCGCCTCGATCGGCGCGTTGCTGAACACGCCCGTGGGCAGCACGCGGCCCAGGCGCTCGATGACCTCGACCCCCGAGGCCTGCCCGAGCGCGAAGCGCAGCGCCGATTGCGCCACCAGCGATGGCAGGCGCTTCAGGCGGCCGGCGAACTCGCGCCACGCGGGGTGCACGAAGATCGACGGATGGACCAGGTCGTCGTCGCCGCCCTCGTTCTCGATGAAGGCGGTGCACATCTGGCGCGGCGTCATGCCATTGGCCAGGCCCGCGGCGATGAACGCGCCGGCCGAGATGCCGACGTAGCCGTCCATGCGCGTGAAGTCCACGCCCACCAGCGCCTCCTCCAGCGCGCACAGCGCGCCGATCTCCCAGATCGCGCCCAGCGGGCCGCCGCCGGCCAGCGCGAGGCCCACGGCGCGCGCGCCGTGGCGGCGCGTGCGCGCGGGTGCGGCTGCCGGCGCGCGCGAGGGGGCTCGCGCGCGTGGGCGCGCTGCGGGATCGGAGGTCTTGCTCATGGTGTCGGGCATCGCGGGAGTGTCGATGGTGGATCGGCAGATCCCGGACCCGTTCACTGGAGGCAGCTCTCTACCTCAGTCCGCAAATGACGAAGGCGCCAGCGATGAGGCTGGCGCCTTCGGGGGCGCGGGGCCGCGGGAGGGACGCGGCCTGCGAGCGGGTCCGAACGATCAGGCGGCCGTGGCGGCGGAGGCCGGAGCGGCCTTCTTCGCCGGCGCGCGCCTGGCGGCGGCCTTCCTGGCCGGCGCCTTGGCAGCGGCCTTCTTCGCCGGGGCCTTGGCGGCGGCGGTCTTGCCAGCGGCCGGGGCCTTGCCCGACTTCGACAGCCTGGCCACCGCGGCGCTCAGTTCCTCGACGCGGCGCGTCAGTTCGGCCACGTCCTTGGCGGTGGGCACGCCCAGCTTGCCCAGCGCCTTGGCGGTGCGTTCCTCGAAGATGTTCTCGAGCTTGTCCCACGACGCGCCGGCCTTGCTGGTGACTTCCGAGGCCATCGAGCTCATCTTGCCGGTGACGTCACCCAGCTTCTCTTCCGCGACGGCCTGCGTCTTGCGCTGCAGGCTCACGCCTTCCTTGACCAGCGCCTCGAACACCTTGCCGCCTTCGGCCTGGGCCTTGGCGAACGCGCCCATGCCGGCCAGCCAGATCTGCTGGGCCGATTCCTTGACGGAGCTGGCGAGCTGGCTGTCGAGCAGGCCGGCGGGAGAGGCGGCCTTCTTGGCGGCGATCTTGGAGAGCTTCTTGACCATGTCGTGATCCTTTGTTGCTTGAATGGGGTTCGGGCGGCTGACCACCACTCGTGGTCGAGGCTGAAATATAGGCGCCGCGCGTGGAGGGCGAAACCTAATTGCGTAGGGCGGTCGCTCTATCCCCGTCAAGGGGATCGCGGGGGACGGCGTTGCATCGGACAAACACGCGTGCGCCCGCACTCGGCCTTGTCCCACAATCAGCCGCGAGCGAACGTTCCACCTGAGGAGACACCGAATGCAGTATTTCGTGACCGGGGCCACCGGCTTCATCGGCAAGCGACTCGTCAAGGCCCTGCTGGCCCGGCGCGGGGCCACGGTGTTCTTCCTGTTGCGACCGGGTTCGGAGTCCAAGGTGCCCGACCTGCTCGCCTACTGGGGCGCCGCCAAGGGCCGCGCCGTGCCCGTGACGGGCGACCTCACCGGCAAGCGGCTGGGCGTCGCGGCCGACCAGGTCAAGGCGCTCAAGGGCCAGATCGACCACGTGTACCACCTGGCCGCGGTCTACGACCTGGACGCCGACGAGGCGTCGCAGGTCGCCGTCAAC
>DATCRO010000064.1:0-2313 GCA_036569025.1 Burkholderiaceae bacterium | reverse complement strand
TCGCGGACGAACAGGTCCTGGCCCTCGACCAGCTCGACGCCCATCTGCTGCGCGAGGAAGGCGTGCTCGAAGTAGGCCGAGTTGTACATGCCGGGCGTGAGCACGACCACGGTCGGGTCGTTGCTGCCGCCCGGCGCGAGGCTTCGCAGCGTCTCGAGCAGCAGGTCGGGGTAGTGCGCCACCGGCGCGACCGCGTGCATCGAGAACAGCTCGGGAAACAGCCGCATCATCATCTTGCGGTTTTCCAGCATGTACGACACGCCGCTGGGCACCCGCAGGTTGTCCTCGAGCACGTAGTAGCTGCCCGAGCCGTCGGGGTTGCCGGCGCGCACGATGTCGACGCCGGCGATGTGCGAGTAGACGTCGCCGGGGACGTCGACGCCGATCATCTCGGGCCGGAACTGCGCGTTGTCGAGGACCTGCTCCCGCGGCACGACGCCGGCCTTCAGGATCTCCTGGTCATGGTAGACGTCGCGGATGAAGCGGTTGAGCGCCGTGACGCGCTGCGCCAGGCCCTTCTCCATCTCGCGCCACTCGTGCGACGGGATGACGCGCGGGATCTGGTCGAACGGGATCAGCCGCTCGGTGCCCTCGCCGGAATCCTTGTCGCCGTAGACCGCGAACGTGATGCCCACGCGCCGGAAGATCAGCTCGGCCTCGTTGCGGCGATCCCGCATGAGGTCGGCCGGCTGGCGTGCCAGCCACTGGGCGTAGCCCTGGTAGTGCTCGCGCACCGCGTCCCCCGCGGCGTGCATTTCGTCGAATGGCGTGTTCATGGCGAGCGAGGGCTCCCTGGTGCGGTGCCGCGCCGCGCGGCGTTTCCGTTGGATTGCATAGCAACAACCGATCCAGCATACGACGACCGCGCGCACCGGCGGACCAGGCCGCCGGTGCGCCGCGGACGCCAGTCCGGCGAGCGGCCTGGCGACCCCAGTATCCGCGACGCACCGCAGCTGTGCAACGCGGGGCGAGGATGGCGCAGCGGGGCGCACCGGATTGGGCTGGCGCGGCGGCGGGCGTCGCGGAGTGCGACTGGCCGAAGTCAAGACGTCGTCGCGAAGGGCCGCGATGGCAGAGGCCGATCCCGAGCGATCCGCCCGTCACGGCTCGCCGGGCGGCGCGGGCCGGCCGGCCCGCGGCGGCGTCAACGGCTGCTCGGCACCCTGCCATTGCCAGTAGCGGCGGCGCGCGTCGCGCGTGCAGCGGGCCTGCCCGTCCGACCAGGTCCAGGCGCCGCAGTGGTCGCTGCGCACCACCGGGATGGCGTGGGCGCGGTAGCGGGCGACGACGTCGGGCGCGGGGTGGCCGTAGCGGCTGCGGTAGCCGACCTGGATCACCGCCACGTCGGGCCGCACCGCGTCGAGGAAGGCATCGGTGGACGAGGTGCGGCTGCCGTGATGCGGAACGACCAGGACGTCGCTGCGCAGGCTCGCCGCCGCGTCCCCGGGCGCGGCGCGCGCCCGGGCGACGAGCCGCGCCTCGCCGGCCGCCTCGACGTCGCCCGTCAGCAGCGCGCTGCGGCCGTCCGCGCCGACGACGCGCAGCACGCAGCTCAGCGCGTTGGTCTTCGCGCCGGGGCGATAGTCGCCGGGAAACGGATGCAGGATCGCGAAGCGCACGCCATCCCAGCGCCAGGCCTGTCCGGCCACGCAGGCGGTGTGCGGGATCGGGTTGGCGCGCAGCGGATTTCCTGCCGGCAGCGAGGAGCGCAGCGCCAGCACGGGCATCCGGTCGATGAGGGACTGCGCGCCGCCCACATGGTCGGCGTCGGCGTGGCTCAGCAGCAGCGTGTCGATGTGCGGCTCGCCGCGCGCCTGCAGCAGCGGCAGCAGCAGGCGACGACCGGCGTCGTTGTCGTCGCCCAGGCGCGGGCCGGTGTCGAACAGCAGCAGGTGCGCGCGGGTGCGCACCAGCACGGCGGTGCCCTGGCCGACATCGGCGGCGACGAGCTCGAAGCGGCCGTCCGGCGGCCGCGCGACGAAGGGCCACAGCAGCGGCGGCAGCATCGCCAGGCCCAGCCCGCGCACGCGCCAGGGCAGCGACAGCATCAGCAGCGCGCCGCCGGCCAGGCCGGCCGCCAGCGCCCAGCCGGGCGCGGTGGCCACGTGCACGCTGGCCAGCGGCCAGTGCGCCAGCCAGCCCAGCCACCACAGCAGCGGCTTGAGCGCCAGCGCAGCCAGCGTCCACAACGGCGGCAGCACGATGCCCAGCAAGGTCAGCGGGGTCACCACGAGCGTCACCCAGGGCTCGGCCACCAGGTTGGCCAGCAGGCCCACCGGCGACACCTGCTGGAACGCGGCCAGGGTCAGCGGC
>DATCRO010000063.1:0-10159 GCA_036569025.1 Burkholderiaceae bacterium | reverse complement strand
GATGGGCGACGACGCCTACGGCATCAACCGGGCCACGATCGTCCGCATGGTGCAGGAGGTGCAGGAAGTCACGCGCCTGGGCACCGAGGTGGCGGTGGTCATCGGCGGCGGCAACATCTTCCGCGGCGTGGCCGGCGGCTCGGTCGGCATGGACCGCGCCACGGCCGACTACATGGGCATGCTCGCGACGGTGATGAACTCGCTCGCGCTGGCCGACACGATGCGCCAGGAAGGCATGGTCGCGCGCGTGATGTCGGCGATCTCCATCGAGCAGGTCGTCGAGCCCTACGTGCGCCCCAAGGCGCTGCAGTACCTCGAAGAGGGCAAGGTCGTCGTCTTCGCGGCCGGCACGGGCAACCCGTTCTTCACCACCGACACCGCCGCCGCGTTGCGCGGTGCCGAGATGGGCGCCGAGATCGTCCTCAAGGCCACCAAGGTCGACGGCGTCTACACGGCCGATCCCAAGAAGGTGCCCGACGCCACGCGCTACCAGTCGATCACCTTCGACGAGGCGATCGGCAAGAACCTGCAGGTCATGGACGCCACGGCGTTCGCGCTGTGCCGCGACCAGAACCTGCCCATCAAGGTGTTCAGCATCTTCAAGCCGGGCGCGCTCAAGCGCGTCGTGCTGGGCGAGGACGAAGGCACGCTGGTGCACGTCTGAAGCCGACCCGGATATGCGTTGACGCACGGCGCCGATGGCGGCGCGCGTGCCAATGAGGAGAGACCATGAGTACCGCCGACATCAAGAACACCGCCCAGACCAAGATGGGCCGATCCATCGAAGCGTTCAAGGCCGAACTGCAGAAGATCCGCACCGGCCGCGCGCACCCCGGCATGCTGGACCAGATCCACGTCGAGTACTACGGCTCGCCGGTGCCGCTGAGCCAGGTGGCGCAGCTGTCGCTGCTCGACGCGCGCACCATCGGCGTGCAGCCGTGGGAAAAGCCGATGATCTCGAAGGTCGAGAAGGCCATCCGCGAATCGGACCTGGGCCTGAACCCGTCGACCACCGGCGACATCATCCGCGTGCCCATGCCCGCGCTGACGGAAGAGCGCCGCAAGGACCTCACCAAGGTCGTCAAGGGCCTGGGCGAGGACGCCAAGGTCGCCGTGCGCAACCTGCGCCGCGAGGCGAACGAGCACGGCAAGAAGCTGCTCAAGGACAAGGAGATCACCGAGGACGACGAGCGTCGCCTGATGGACGAGATCCAGAAGCTGACCGACCGCACGATCGCCGAGGTCGACCACCTCGTGCAGTCCAAGGAACAAGAGATCCTCGCGGTTTGAAGCGCGCCGTGACTCCGCCCGCCTCCACCTTCGGGGCTTCGACGCGCGACCCCAACGTGCCGCGGCACGTGGCCATCGTCATGGACGGCAACGGCCGCTGGGCGCGCAAGCGCTTCATGCCGCGCATCTTCGGGCACAAGCACGGCGTCGACGCGCTGGTGGCCACCATCAACGCGTGCGCCAACCGCGGCGTCGAGCACCTGACCGTGTTCGCGTTCTCGTCGGAGAACTGGAAGCGGCCCGAAGAGGAAGTCTCGGGCCTGATGGGCCTGGTGCTCAGCGCGATGACGCGCTACCTCACCAAGATCGCCGGCGACGGCGTGCGCGTGAAGATCATCGGCGACCGCGCCGCGGTGTCGCAGACGGTGCGCAACGCGTGGGAGCGCGCCGAGAGCACCACGGCGCACAACACGCGCATCACGGTGTGGGTGGCCTTCAACTACGGCGGCCGCTGGGACATCGTGCAGGCCTGCCGGCGCGCCATCGCCGACGGCGTGCCGGCCGACCAGCTGACCGAGGAGCGCCTGTCGCGCTACATGGCGCAGCACGAGGCGCCCGATCCCGACCTGTTCATCCGCACCGGCGGGGAAGTGCGCATCAGCAACTTCCTGCTGTGGCAGGTGGCCTACTCCGAGCTGTATTTCAGCGATTGCCTGTGGCCGGACTTCGACGACGCGGAACTCGACCGTGCGTTCAAGGTCTACGCCTCGCGCGACCGCCGATTCGGCGGCGTCAAACCCGAAGCGGCCGCACTGGCCGGGAGCCCCGATGCTGCGTGAACGCGTCATCACCGCGCTGGTCCTGCTGGCGCTGCTGATTCCGGCGGTGATGGCCCGGTCGCCGCTGCCGTTCGCCCTGCTGACCATCGTCCTCATCGCCGCCGGCGGCTGGGAGTGGGGCCGGCTGTGCGCGCTGCCCAAGTGGGCGTCGATCGCCTCGGGCGTCGTGCTGGGCCTGGCCTGCGTGGCCATCGCGCCGCTGGGCTCGGGAATCGGCCACGTCGCCATCCCGGCCGAGCTCTGGGCCGCCGTCACCGCGCTGTGGGTGCTGGGCGGCGCGCTTGCGCTGCGCGCCGGGCCCGAGGGCTTTCGCAAGGTGAGCCGCGGGCTGCGCTTTCTCGTCGGCTGGATCCTGATCTACGCCGCCTGGGCCGCGCTGATGGCCTCGTGGGAGCGCGGCCTGGCCTACCTCGCCACCGTCTGCGCGCTCGTGTGGGCCGCGGACATCTTCGCGTACTTCGGCGGCCGCGCGCTCGGCAAGCGCAAGCTCGCGCCGACCATCAGCCCCGGCAAGAGCTGGGAGGGCGCGATCAGCGGGCTCGTCTCGGTGATCGTGCTGGCGCTGGTCGTGGTGGCCGTCACCGTGCACCCGCACGGCAACCTGTTCTGGCTGCTGCGCGACCGGCTCGGCTATCCCGGCCTGGTCGCCGCACTCGTCGCGCTGGTGGCGTTGGCCATCGTCGGCGACCTCGTGGAATCGCTGGCCAAGCGCGCGGCCGGCATCAAGGATTCCAGCCAGCTGCTGCCCGGCCACGGCGGCGTCCTCGACCGCATCGACGCGCTGCTGCCCGTGTTCCCCGCCGCGCTCGCGCTGGTGACCCTCTGATTCCCGCGATGACCTCCACCTCCCGGCGCCAGCGCGTCTGCATCCTCGGCTCGACGGGCTCGATCGGCACCAGCACGCTCGACGTCATCGCGCTGCACCCCGACACCTTCGAGGTGTTCGCGCTGACCGGCCAGCGCCGCACGGACGACCTGTTCGCGCAGATCGTGCGCTGGCGTCCGCGCTTCGCCGCGCTGCCCGATGCGGCGGCCGCCAACGAACTGGGCGCGCGCGTGAAGGCGGCGGGCATCGCCACCGAAGTCCTCGCCGGCGCCAAGGCGCTCGAGGAGCTCGCGTCGCATCCGGACGTCGACCAGGTGATGGCCGCCATCGTCGGCGCCGCGGGCCTGCCGGCGTGCCTGGCCGCCGCGCGCGCGGGCAAGCGCCTGCTGCTGGCCAACAAGGAGGCGCTGGTCGTCGGCGGCCAGCTGTTCGTCGATGCGGTCAGGCAGGGCGGGGCGACGCTCATCCCGATCGACAGCGAGCACTCCGCGATCTTCCAGTGCCTGCCGACCGACCAGGCCGACTGGGATGCCGCGGTCGACCACATCGTCCTGACCGCGTCCGGCGGCCCGTTCCGCACGCGCGACCCGGCCACGCTGGAGGCGGTCACGCCCGACCAGGCCTGCGCGCATCCGAACTGGGTGATGGGCCGCAAGATCTCGGTCGACTCGGCCACGATGATGAACAAGGCGCTCGAGGTGATCGAGGCGCGCTGGCTGTTCGACCTCGCGCCCGAGCGCATCAAGGTGGTGATCCATCCGCAGAGCATCATCCACTCGATGGTGGTCGCGCGCGACGGCGCCGTGCTGGCGCAGCTGGGCACGCCCGACATGAAGGGCCCGATCGCGCTCGGCATGTCGTGGCCGCGTCGCATGACCTCCGGCTGCGATGCCCTCGACTTCACGAAGATGGCCGCGCTCACCTTCGAGGAGGCCGACGAACGGCGCTTCCCCGGGCTGCACCTGTCGTGGGCCGCGCTGCGGGCCGCGCCGGGTTCGACCACCGTGCTCAACGCCGCCAACGAGATCGCCGTCGAGGCCTTCCTCGCGGGCCGGCTGGGCTTCACGGGCATCCACCGCGTCAACGCGCAGGCGCTCGAGCAGGTGCTGCCGGCGGCCGGCGACGCGCACGCGCTCGACGCGCTGCTCGCGCTCGACGCCCGCGCGCGTGACGCGGCGCGCGCGCACGTGGCCAGGCTGGGCAAGGGCGCGTGATGGCCACCCTGCAGACGCTGTTCTGGTTCCTCGTCACGCTGGCGATCCTGATCCCGGTCCACGAGTACGGCCACTACCGCGTCGCCAAGGCGTGCGGCGTCAAGGTGCTGCGGTTCTCGATCGGCTTCGGCAACGTCATCTGGAGCCGCCGCTTCGGGCCCGACCAGACCGAGTTCGCGCTCAGCATGATCCCGCTGGGCGGCTACGTGAAGATGCTCGACGAGCGCGAGGGCGCCGTCGATCCGGCCGAACTGCCGCGCTGCTTCAACCAGCGGCCGCTGTACCAGCGCGCGCTGGTCGTCGCGGCCGGGCCGTTCGCCAACCTGGCGCTGGCGATCGCGTTGTACTCGTTCGTGCAGTGGTACGGCGTGGACATGCCCACCCCGGTGGTCGGTGCGCCCGCCCCCGGCAGCGTGATGGCCGATGCCGGGCTGCAGCGTGACGACCGGATCATCGCCACCGCGCAGGGCGCCGACGCGGGCGACGACGATTTCCGCGCGGTGCGCTCGTGGGATGACATCATCCGCGCCGTCAACGGCGCACTGGTCGAGCACGAGCCGCTGCAGTTGCGCGTCGTGCAGGAAGGCCATGCCAACGTGCGCACGTTGACGGCCGCCGTCGACGGCATCGATCCGTTCTCCGCGCCCAGGCCGGGCTCCAAGGCGCTGGGCCTGGCGCCGGTGGCCCGCATCGGCACGGTACTGCCGGACGGCGCGGCTGCGAGCTCCGGCCTGAGGGCGGGCGACCTCGTGCTGCGCATCGACGGCAAGCCGGTCGACGATGCGGTCGCCGTCCGCCTCGCGATCGAAGCCAGCGGGGCCACCGGTACGCCGCGCACGATGCGCTGGGACGTGGATCGCGCCGGCCAGACGCTCACCATCCCCGTGACCGCACGCATGGAGGCCACCGATGGCACGCCGGTGGCGCGCGCGGGCATCGGCTTCCAGCACGCGGTGGTGCGTGCGCCGGCAGTCGAGGCGCTCGGACTCGGCGCCGAGCAGACGTGGCGCGAGGCGAAGTCCTCGTGGCGCATGTTCGGCCTGATCCTGACCGGCAAGGTGTCCACCAAGGCCATCGGCGGCGCGCCCACCATCGCCGTGGCGGCGAACGCCGCGGCGCACCAGGGCTTCGCGCAGTTCGTGGGCTTCCTGGCCATGGTCAGCCTCGCGCTGGCGGTGCTGAACCTGCTGCCGATCCCTCTGCTCGATGGGGGGATGCTGCTGTATTATCTCTTCGAGGGTGCGACCGGTCGCCCGGTCTCCGAACTGTGGCAACTCTGGCTGCAGCGCGGCGGGGCTCTGATACTCCTGCTGCTGATGACTCTCGCCCTTTCCAATGACGCGGTCCGTTTCCTGGGCCTGCAATAAACACCTGATGTCTTCACTCTTCCCGAGCTTGATGCGCCCTGTCGCTGCCTGCGTGATCCTCGCGGGCGCCACGTTGCCGTTCGCCGCCCTCGCGATCGAACCCTTCCAGATTCGCGACATCCGCGTCGAAGGCCTGCAGCGCACCGACCCCGGCAGCGTGTTCTCGGTGCTGCCGTTCCGCGTCGGCGACAGCTACTCGGACGAGAAGGCCGCCGCCGCGCTGCGCGCGCTGTTCGCCACGGGCCTGTTCAAGGACGCGCGCATCGACGTCGAAGGCGACGTCGTCGTCGTGATCGTCGACGAGCGCGCCACCATCGCGTCGGTCAACTTCCTGGGCACCAAGGAGTTCGACAAGGACACGCTGACCAAGGCGCTCAAGGACGCCGGCATCGGCGAGGGCCTGCCGTTCGACAAGGCCATCGTCGACCGCGCGGAGCAGGAGATCAAGCGCCAGTACCTGGGCCACAGCCTGTACGCGGCCGAGGTCGTCACCACCGTCACGCCGCTGGAGCGCAATCGCGTCAACGTCACGTTCAAGGTGTCCGAAGGCGACGTCGCGCACATCCGCGACATCCGCATCATCGGCGCCAAGGCGTTCAGCGAATCCAAGCTGATCGACCAGATGGACCTGACCACGGGCGGCTGGCTCACGTGGTACACGAAGTCCGACCGCTACTCGCGCACCAAGCTCAACGCCGACCTCGAGAAGCTGCGCGCGTTCTACCTGAACAAGGGCTACCTCGAGTTCGACATCACCGGCACGCAGGTCACGATCTCGCCGGACAAGCAGACCATCAGCGTCACCATCACGATCAGCGAGGGCCAGCCCTACATCGTCACGGGCGTGCGCCTCGAAGGCAACTACCTGGGCCGCGAGGCGCAGTTCAAGAACCTGATCAACGTCAAGCCCGGCGCCAACTACCACGGCGACGACGTCACGACCACGGTCAAGGCGTTCACCGACCTGTTCGGCACCTATGGCTACGCGTTCGCGCACGTCGAGCCGCAGCCGCAGATCGACCGCAAGACGGGCCAGGTCGTGCTGGTGCTGGCCGCCGACCCGGGCCGTCGCGCGTACGTGCGCCGCGTCAACCTGTCGGGCAACACGATCACGCGCGACGAAGTCATCCGCCGCGAGTTCCGCCAGTTCGAATCGGCCTGGTACGACGGCTCCAAGATCAAGCTGTCGCGCGACCGCGTCGACCGCCTGGGCTTCTTCAGCAGCGTCGATGTCGACACCAACGACGTGCCGGGCGCGCCCGACCAGGTCGACCTCACGGTCAACGTCGTCGAGAAGCCCACGGGCAACCTGACGCTGGCCGCCGGCTACTCGCAGGCCGACAAGATCTCGCTGACGGGCTCCATCAAGAAGGAGAACGTGTTCGGCACGGGCAACTACATCTCGCTGGACGTCAGCACGGCCCACACCAACAAGAACCTGTCGATCAGCGAGACCAACCCGTACTTCACCGACGACGGCATCTCGCGCACGTTCGACATCTACTACCGCACGTCGCGTCCGCTCAACAGCTCGGGCGACGCGTACGCGGTGTCGACGCCGGGCGCGGACATCCGCTTCGGCCTGCCGTACTCCGAATTCGACACGGTGTACGTGGGCGTCGGCGCCGAGCAGACGCACATCGGCACGCTGCAGGGCGTGCCCATCAGCTACTACCGCTTCGTCGGCGAGTTCGGCTCGTTCGCCAACTCGTTCCCGATCACGGCGGGCTGGGCGCGCGACGAGCGCGACAGCGGCGTCTCGCCGACCTCGGGGCGCTACATGCGCCTGAACTCCGACTTCTCGCTGTTCGGCGACGTGCAGTACGCGCGCCTGAACGGCCAGGTGACGCAGTACGTCGACCTGGGCAACCACTTCTCGCTGGGCATCAACGCCGAGGTCGGCTATGGCACGGGCCTGAACGGCCGCAGCTACCCGGTGTTCAAGAACTTCTACGGCGGCGGCCTCGGCTCGGTGCGCGTGTTCGAGCAGGGCTCCCTGGGCCAGGGCACGGTGGACGCCACCGGCGCGTTCATCGGCGGCTCCAAGAAGTTCAACTTCAACAACGAGCTCTACATCCCGGTGCCCGGCGCCGACAAGGACAAGAGCTTGCGCCTGTTCGCGTTCTTCGACGCCGGCAACGTCTGGACAGAGCACAACCACATGGACTTCGGTTCGCTGCGCGCCTCGGCGGGCCTGGGCCTGAGCTGGACTTCCCCGGTGGGTCCCTTCAAGCTGAGCTATGGCCTTCCTGTCCGGGCCGAGCCAAACGATAGAATTCAACGGTTCCAGTTCCAAGTCGGTACCGCGTTTTGATGAAAGCACGTTCCATGAAATTGATTTACGCCCTGCTGCTGGCCTCTTTTTCGTCGGTCGCGGTGTCTGCGTCCGCCCAGGAACTGAAGATCGGCTACGTGAACAGCGAACGCGTCGTGCGCGAATCCGACATCGCCAAGCGCTCCCAGGCCAAGCTGGAAGCCGAATTCAGCAAGCGCGAGAAGGACCTGAACGACCAGAACTCGGCGCTGCGCGCCCAGGCCGAGAAGCTCGATCGCGACGGCCCGACCCTGTCGGAGACCGAGAAGACGCGCCGCCAGCGCGAACTGGTCGAGCTCGACCGCGACCTGCAGCGCAAGCACCGCGAGTTCCAGGAAGACCTCACGCAGCGCAAGAACGAGGAACTGTCCAGCATCGCCGAGCGTGCCAACCGCACGATCAAGCAGATCGCCGATGCGGAGCACTATGACCTGATCGTCCAGGATCCGGTCATCTACGCCAGCCCGCGCGTCGACCTGACGAAGAAGGTCATCGACGCGCTGAACGCCGGCAAGTAGACCTCCGGGACCCCGCAACATGAACTCAGTTCGCCTGGGTGAGATCGTTGCGGCGCTGGGCGGAGAACTGCGGGGCGACCCCGCGCACCTGATCGCACGCATCGCCCCGCTGGAGACGGCCGGCGGCGATGCGATCACGTTCGTGGCGCAGGCCCGGCTGCAGAAGGCGCTGGAAGCGAGTGCGGCCGGCGCCATCGTCGTCGCTCCCTCGCTCGTCGCCGCCGCGCCCACCGGCCGCAGCCTCGTCGTCACCGACGACCCCTACCTTTACTTCGCGCGCCTGACCCAGTGGTGGGCCAGGCGCCTGCGCCCGGCGGCGGCCGCCGGCGTGCATCCGACCGCATGGGTCGCGCCCGATGCCGTCGTCGCGGCCAGCGCCACGATCGGGCCGCATGCGGTCGTCGAGGCGGGCGCCGTCATCGGCGAGCGCGTGCAGCTCGGCGCGCATTGCGTCGTGGGCGCCGGCTCGAAGGTCGGCGCCGACAGCCTGATGCACCCGCGCGTCACGATCGCGGCCGGCTGCACCGTGGGGGAACGCTGCGTCTTCCAGAGCGGCGCGGTCATCGGCGCCGACGGCTTCGGCATCGCGCCGACGCAAGGGCGCTGGGAACGCATCGAGCAGCTGGGCGGCGTGCGCATCGGCAACGACGTCGACATCGGCGCCAACACCTGCGTGGACCGCGGGGCGCTCGAGGACACCGTGCTCGAGGACGGCGTCAAGCTCGACAACCAGATCCAGATCGGCCACAACTGCCACATCGGCGCGCACACGGTGATGGCGGCTTGCGTGGGCATCGCCGGCTCGACGAAGGTCGGCCGCAACGTCATGATCGGCGGCGCCGCGATGATCCAGGGCCACATCGAGATCGCCGACGGCGTGACGGTGTCGGCCTCGACGATGGTGATGCATTCGCTGCGCAAGAAGGGCGTCTACACGGCGATCTTCCCCGTCGACGAGCACGCCAGCTGGGAAAAGAACGCAGTCACGCTGCGCAACCTGTATGCCCTGCGGGAGCGCGTCCGCGCGCTCGAGAAGGCATCAAAGAAAGACTGAGACCGCCATGCTGATGGACATCCACCAGATCATCAAGAAGCTGCCGCACCGCTACCCGTTCCTGCTCGTCGACCGCGTCGTCGAGTTCGAGAAGGACGCGCGCATCAAGGCGCTCAAGAACGTCACCATCAACGAGCCGTTCTTCAACGGGCACTTCCCGAACCGCCCCGTGATGCCCGGCGTGCTGATGCTGGAGGCGCTGGCCCAGGCCTCGGCGCTGCTGTCGTTCGCCTCCGAGGGCGAGACTTCGGACGGCTCGCGCCTGTACTACTTCGCAGGCATCGACGGCGCGCGCTTCAAGCGCGTCGTGGAGCCGGGCGACCAGCTGATCCTCGAGTCCACGATCACCCGCAAGAAGGGCGCCATCTACAAGTACGCGACCCGTGCGCTGGTCGACGGCGAGCTGGCCGTCGAGGCCGAGCTGATGTGCACGGTCCGAGCGGTCGAAGCCGTCTGAGCGCGGATCGGGAGCTTGCGATGAGCCTGATCCATCCGACCGCGATCGTCGACCCGGCCGCCGAGCTCGATTCGACCGTCAGCGTCGGCCCGTACGCCGTCATCGGCCCGCACGTGCGCATCGGCGCCGGCACCAAGGTGGGCCCGCACTGCGTGATCGAGGGCCGCACCACGATCGGCCGCGACAACACGTTCTACCAGTTCGGCTCCATCGGCGCGATGCCGCAGGACATGAGCCACAAGGGCGAGCTCACCGAGCTGCGCATCGGCGACCGCAACACGATCCGCGAGTTCTGCACGCTCAACACGGGCACGCACAAGGAAGAGGGCGTCACGCGCGT
>DATCRO010000062.1:0-3387 GCA_036569025.1 Burkholderiaceae bacterium | reverse complement strand
CGAACAGCGCGCCGGCGGCGTCGGCCTGGGCGCGCCCGGCCTCGTTGAGCGGCACCGTGTGCGGCGGCACGGGCGTGCCGTCGGCCTTGAAGTAGTCGACCGAGCCGTGGCGCATCAGGTAGAGGCGGCGGCGCGCGGGCGACATTCCTGTGTGAGTCCTGTTTGAGACGACAATCGGCGAGAGATCAAAAGCCTGCCGGCTGTCGCGATAGGGACAAGGAATGAACAACCCGATTCTTACAATCGAAGAGCAGAACAACATCGACGCGGGCCCATGGTTCTCCAGACTTTCCGACGAACTGCGGGCCGCGATCCTGTCGCGCGCCGTGGTGCGCCGGCTCCCGGATGGCGCGCCGCTCGCGTCGCGCGGATCGCCCGCGGAAGACTGGTGCGGCGTGGCCAAGGGCGCGGTGCGCGTGAGCTCGGTGTCGCTGTCGGGCAAGCAGGTGTCGCTGACCTACGTCGAGCCGGGCACCTGGTTCGGCGACATCGCGCTGTTCGACGGCCTGCCGCGAACGCACGACGCGGACGCCCATGGCGCGACGACGCTGCTGTCGGTGCGCAAGGCCGACTTCAAGGAACTGCTGCAGCAGCACGTGGAGCTGTACGACGCGCTGCTGCGGCTGAACTGCCGCCGGCTGCGCATCATGTTCAACCTCGTCGAGGACCTGAACACGCGCCCGCTGTCCGCGCGACTGGCCAAGAACATCCTGATGCTGGCCAAGAGCTACGGCATCAACCAGGGCGACGAGGTGCGCATCGGCCTGCAGCTGGCGCAGGAAGACCTGGCGCAGCTGGTGGGCGCGTCGCGCCAGCGCGTCAACCAGGAGCTCAAGGAGCTGGAGCGCGAAGGCGCGCTGCGCATCGAGCCGACACGCCTCGTGGTGCTGTCGCGCGAGAAGCTGGTGCAGGCCGCCGAACACTAGGATGCATCGGACACGTCGCCGATGCGTCGAACGAGATGATCGACATTGAGGCAACGAGACGAGTCCGATGAACCAGACCGAACAGAACACCGGCACCCGGCCGGTCGCCGAGAGCCACCGCTTCGACATCGCGGCGCTCGAATCCTTCCTCTCGAAGAACCTCGCGGGCTTCGCGGGGCCGCTGAGCGTCGAGCAGTTCAAGGGCGGCCAATCCAACCCGACCTACAAGCTCGTCACGCCGTCGCGCTCGTACGTGATGCGCTCCAAGCCCGGGCCCGTCGCGAAGCTGCTGCCCTCGGCGCATGCGGTGGAGCGCGAGTACCGCGTGATGGACGCGCTCGCCAGGACGGACGTGCCCGTCGCGAAGATGCACCTGCTGTGCGAGGACGAGTCCGTCATCGGCCGCGCGTTCTACGTGATGGAGTACGTCGAAGGCCGCGTGCTGTGGGACCAGGGCCTGCCAGGCATGACGCAGGCCGGGCGCGGCGCGATCTACGACGAGATGAACCGCGTGATCGCGGCGATGCACAACGTCGACGTCGACGCCATCGGCCTGGCCGACTACGGCAAGCCCGGCAACTTCTTCGCGCGCCAGATCGGCCGCTGGACCAAGCAGTACCAGGCCTCGATCACCGAACCCATCGAGGCGATGGACCGGCTCATCGAGTGGCTGCCCGGGCACATGCCCGCCAGCGCGATGGACGAGTCGCAGGTGTCCATCGTGCACGGCGACTTCCGCATGGACAACCTCATCTTCCACCCGACCGAGCCGCGCGTGCTCGCGGTGCTCGATTGGGAGCTGTCGACCCTCGGCCATCCGCTGGGCGACTTCGCCTACCACTGCATGGCCTGGCACATCCCGCCGGGTACGTTCAGGGGTATCGCCGGCCTCGACCATGCGGCGCTGGGCATCCCGTCGGAGCGCGACTACGTGCGCCGCTACTGCGAGCGCACCGGCCGCACCGACCCGCAAGCGCTGCTGCGCGACTGGAACTTCTACCTCGCCTACAACCTGTTCCGCCTCGCGGCCATCCTGCAGGGCATCGCGCGCCGCGTCGTCGACGGCACGGCCTCGAGCGCGCAGGCGCGCGCGACGGGCGCCGGCGCGCGCCCGCTCGCGGAGCTCGCCTGGTCGTTCGCTCAAAAATCCCAAGAGGCCTGACATGGACTTCGCCTACTCGCCCCGCAGCCTGGCGCTGCAGGAACAACTGCGCGCCTTCATGGCGGCCCATGTCGTGCCCGCCGAGCCGCGCTTCCACGCGGAGATCGAGGCCAACACCGCCGCCGGCAGGCGCTGGACGCCGCTGCAGCTGATCGAGGAACTCAAGGCCAAGGCGCGCGCCGAGGGCCTGTGGAACCTGTTCCTGCCCGACTCCGCCACGGCGCAGAGCGCGCGGCCGCTCCGGAGCGATGCGGCGAGCCCCACGGGGGCGGCGAGCGGAGCGAGCGGGGCCAACATGTATGGCGCCGGCCTGTCGAACCAGGACTACGCGCCGCTGGCCGAGATCATGGGCCGCACGCCCTGGGCCAGCGAGGTCTTCAACTGCTCGGCGCCCGACACCGGCAACATGGAGGTGCTGGTGCGCTACGGCACGACGGAGCACCAGCAGCGCTGGCTGGAGCCGCTGCTGGACGGCCGCATCCGCAGCGCTTTCGCGATGACCGAGCCGGCGGTGGCCTCGTCGGACGCCACCAACATCGAGTCGCGCATCGTGCGCGACGGCGACGACTACGTGCTGAGCGGCCGCAAGTGGTGGACGTCGGGCGCCGGCGATCCGCGCTGCGCCGTCTACATCTTCATGGGCAAGACGGACCCCGAGGCGCCGCCGCATTCGCAGCAGTCGATGATCCTCGTGCCCGCCGACGCGCCGGGGCTGAAGGTGCTGCGGCCGCTGACGGTGTTCGGCTACGACGATGCGCCGCACGGCCACATGGAGGTCGCGTTCGACGACGTGCGCGTCCCCGCGGCCAACATGCTGCTGGGCGAAGGCCGCGGCTTCGAGATCGCCCAGGGCCGCCTCGGCCCGGGCCGCATCCACCACTGCATGCGCCTGATCGGCCTGGCCGAGCGCGCGCTGGAGCTGATGTGCGAGCGCGCGGCCGGTCGTGTCGCGTTCGGCAAGCCGATCGCCGCGCAGACGGTGACGCAGGAGCGCATCGCCGAGGCGCGCTGCCAGATCGACATGGCGCGCCTGCTCACGCTCAAGGCCGCGTGGATGATGGACGTGGCCGGCAACAAGACGGCCAAGGCCGAGATCGCGATGATCAAGGTGGTGGCGCCGAACATGGCCTGCCGCGTGATCGACTGGGCCATGCAGGCCTTCGGCGCGATGGGCATGTCCGAGGACGCGCCGCTCGCGTACTTCTTTACCGTGGCCCGTACCCTGCGCTTCGCGGACGGCCCCGACGAAGTGCACCGCAACGCGATCGCCAAGATCGAGCTGGGCAAGCTGCGCAAGGC
>DATCRO010000061.1:0-11150 GCA_036569025.1 Burkholderiaceae bacterium | reverse complement strand
ACTTCAGCCAGCCCAGCACGCCCACGGCCTCGCGCCGCACACCCGCGTCGCGGTGGCCGAGTGCGGCGCGCGCCGGCGCCGCCGCCGCGGGGATGCGCAGCTCCTTGAGTCCGCGCAGCGCCGCGGCGCGCACGGCCGGGTCGTCGTGCAGGGCCCAGGGCAGCAGGCACTCGCCGGCGGCCGCGTCCTTCAGTTGCGCGAGGGCGGTGGCGGCGTTCGCGCGCACGCCGGCGTCGGCGTCGAGCAGGGCCTGCGCGAGCGCGTCGACGGCCAGCGGATGGCCCCAGCCGCCCAGGACGCGCGCGGCCTCGGCACGTACCTGCGCGGCCTGGTCCGCGAGCAGCGCGGTGATCAGGGCCGGCAGGTCGGCGTCGTCCTCGGCGTCGGCGATGTCCAGGACGGCGATGCGGCGCACGCCGGGGTCGTCGCTGGCGAGGCGCGGGTCGTTCACGGGTTCGAAGCTCATGGATCGGGTCACGGGTTCGTGGAGGCGGCCAGCGGCGGGCCGAGCGGGGTGATGCGCGGGAGCGGCGCGTCGGACTCGCCGCGATGCAGCAGCTCGAGGCAGTGGCGCTTGAGCCCGGCGAAGTCGGGCGAGGTCAGGATCGCGGGCTCGCGCGGGCGCGGGAATTGAAGGCGCAGGTCGTCGACGATGCGGCCGGGCCGCGCGCTCATCACCAGCAGGCGGTCGGCGAGGAACAGCGCCTCGTCGATGTCGTGCGTGACGAAGACGACGGTGGTGCGGAACCGGGTCCAGACGTCCAGCAGCAGCTGCTGCATGCGCGAACGCGTGAGCGCGTCGAGCGCGCCGAACGGCTCGTCCATCAGCAGCACGCGCGGCTCGTTGATCAGCACGCGCGCGATCTCCACGCGCTGCTGCATGCCGCCCGACAGCTGCGACGGCCAGCGCTGCTCGAAGCCCGCCAGGCCCACGCTCGCCAGCAGCGCGTGCGCCCGCGCATGACGCGCCGCGCGCGCGACGCCTTTCATCTTCAGGCCGTAGGCCACGTTGTCGATGACGCGCAGCCACGGAAACAGGGTGTGCTGCTGGAACACGAGGCCGCGGTCGGGATGCGGGCCGTCGACGCGCGCGCCGTCCACGCGCAGCGTGCCGCGCGCGGGGGCCAGGTGGCCCGCGAGCGCACCCAGCAGCGTGGACTTGCCGCAGCCCGAGGGCCCGAGCAGGCAGACGAACTCGCCGGGCTCGATGGCGAGGCTCACGTCGTGCAGCGCCTCGAAGCGGGCCGGGCCGTCGCCGACCTCCATGTGCACGTGCTCGATGTCGATGCGGCCGACGGTGGCGTTCATCGCGCGTCCTCCGGTCGCCGCCACGGCATCGCGAGTCGCGCCGTCCAGCGGATGAGTGCGCTGCAGCCCATGCCCAGCAGGCCGATCACGAGCATGCCCACGATGATGCCGCCGTAGTTCTGCAGCGTGTAGGACTCCCACGTGTAGTAGCCGATGCCGAACTGGCCCGCGATCATCTCGGCCGACACGAGGCAGAACCAGCAGGTGCCCATGCCGATCGCCAGGCCCGTGGCGATGCTGGGCGCCGCGGCCGGAAGGATCACCTGCGCGAACAGCGACCAGCGTCCCGTGCCGAGGCTGCGCGCGGAGGCGACCAGGCGCCGGTCGACGGACTCGACCCCGTGCAGGGTGTTGAGCAGCACCGGGAACAGTGCGCCGATGAACGTGATGAACACCATCGAGAGCTCGGCCGACGGGAACATCAGGATGGCCAGCGGGATCCACGCGACGGCGGGGATCGGACGCAGCAGCTCCAGCGGCGGCAGCAGCGCGCGCCGCACGACCGCGAAGCGGCCGATCGCCAGCCCCAGCGCGATGCCCAGCACGGCCGCCGAGGCGAAGCCCGCGCCGACGCGCCAGAGGCTGTAGCCGAGGTGGCGCGCGAGCTTGCCGCTGTGGGCGAGGTCGCGTCCGGCGTCGAGCGCGGCCACGGGGGTCGGCACGTTGCGGAAGTCGACGAATCCCAGGTGCGCATGCGTGGCGGCCAGCGCGTGCCACAGCGCCACGAAGGCGACGATGGCCGCGCCCTGCGCGAGCCAGCCCGCGCCGCGCCGGCGCAGCGCCGCGGCGGCGGGCGGGCGCGCCGGCGGCGCGTCGACGTCGGGGCTGAGCACCGCGCTCATGGCCGTCCCGGCGTCAGCGCGCGGACGCGACGTGCGTCGCCGCGAAGCCGCGCGCGGCGGCGAAGTCCAGCACCCGGGCGTGGTTGTCGCGCGCCCAACGCGTCGCGTCGTCCTTGAGCAGGAAGGCGCTGATGCGGCCCTTGTCGTCGGCGGCGAACCAGGCCTGGTCGGCCAGCAGCTTGATGCCCAGCCTGCGATCCTGCGCGTAGACGACGCGCACCTTGCCGCCGGCGGCCTCGACCTTCCGGGCGTCGGCGAACGCGTTCTCCGGCGAGGCGTAGCTGCGCACGCGCGGCTCGCCCGCCACCCAGACCTGCGCGGCGCGCGTGTCGTCGGCGATGGGCTTGCCGGTCAGCGCGTCGCTCGATTTCAGCGGCAGGCGCGCGTAGTTCTTCAACTGCGCGTCGTAATCCAGCCCCTCGGCCTTGAACGCGGCGCGCAGGTACGAATCGTCGATGAAGGTGTCGGCGGTCAGCGCGGAGTCGTGGCGCTTGAGCAGGCGCAGCGTGTCGATGGCCGTGGCCAGCGCCTGGCGGTACTCGGGCTTCCAGCTCAGGTCGCGCGTCTGCAGGCCCAGCGGGCCGCCGAACAGGTACGCGACCTCGGCGTCGATGCCCGTGACCTTGGCGACGAGCTCGCTGTATTTGAGCGGATCGGCGTCGAACAGCCGGTTCGCCTCGATCACCGCGCGCAGGTAGGCGACGACGATCTCGGGATACTTCTTCGCATAGTCCGCGCTCACCAGCGTGCCGTGGAAGGTGGGTGCGTCGGCCTGCGCGCCGTCGTAGATCTTGCGCGCGAAGCCTTTGTACGGGAACAGGTCGGCGAACGGGACGAAGTCGGCGTGCGCGTCGATCTTGCCGGCCTGCAGCGCCGAGCCGGCGACCTCGGGCGCCTGCGTGACGATCGTCACGTCGCGCTCCGGATCCCAGCCCTGCGCCTTGATCGCGCGCAGCAGCATGCCATGCGACGTGGACGCGAACGGCACGGAAATCTGCTTGCCCTTCAGGTCGGCGAGCGACTGCACCGGCGATTTCACGGGCACCACGATGCCGTTGCCGCTGCCGATCGTCGAGCCCGAGAGCACCGACAGGAACAGGCTCTTCCTGCCCGCCTTGAGGAACGCGGCGCCGTTGAGCGAGCCGGGGAAGTCGGCCATCGCGCCGAAGTCGAGCTTGTCGGCCACCATCTCGTTGGTCAGCGGCGCGCCCGAGGTGAAGTTGTGCCACTCGATGTCGTACTGCACGTCCTTGTAGCGGCCGTCGTGCGGCAGGTACTTCTCGAGCAGGTGCAGCTCGCGCACCAGCAGGCCGCCGGTGGCGCAGTTGATCGTCGTGTCCTGCGTGCCGATGGCCACGCGGATGGTCTCGCCGGCGAAGGCCGCGGGCGCGAAGGCGAGGGCGGTGGCCAGCAGCGCGCCGGCCAGGAAGGATGGGATCTTCACGAAGGGTCTCCGGTGGATGTCAGCGAACCAGGTAGGGGATGTCGACGTGGACGGCGCCGGTGGGGCAGTCCTTCTCGCAGGGCATGCAGTACCAGCACTCGTCGTACTTCATGTAGGCGCTGCCCTTGACGAGGTCGATGGCGAGCACGTCGAGCGGACACACGTCCACGCACACGGTGCAGCCCTTGTGGGCGATGCACTTGTCGGGGTCGACGCTGACGGGGACGCTGGCCGGGTGCAGCGCGATCGGAGCGAAGGAGTGCATGAAGGTTCTTTCGGCGGGAGGGTCAGGCGAGGGCGGGCGCGGCGTCGCTGTCGGCGCGCGCGGCCGGGATGCGCAGGCGCTGGTAGCTCGCGCGCTCGGTCTCGGCCATGGGCACGATGTAGGGTTCGAGGGGGCGCTTGAAGCTGGTCATCGCGCCGTCGTCGCCCTTGCGGATCTGGGCGTGGCAGAACCACTGCGCATCGTCGCGTGCGGGGAAGTCGACACGGGCGTGGTACAGGCCCCAGCGGCTCTCGGTGCGGAACAGCGACGCGCGCGCCGCCATCTCCGCGCAGTCTCGGATGAAGTGCACCTCCATCGCGCGCATCAGCTGGTGCGGGTCGCGCGCGTGCAGGTGCCCGAGGTCCTCGCGGATCTGCTCGAAGCGCTCCAGGCCGATCTCCATCTTGCGCGTCACCTTGGGCGGCTGCAGGTAGTCGTTGACCATGCGGCGCAGCTTGTATTCGACCTGGTTGGGCGGCAGCCCGCGCTCGCGCCGCAGGGGCGCCCACACGCGCGCGCGCTCGCGCTCGACCTGTCCGGCGTCGACCGGCGCGAAGTCGTGCGCCGCGCAGAACGCCGCGCTGCTCTCGCCGGCGAGCCGGCCGTAGACGAAAGCGCCCAGCATGTAGTTGTGCGGCACGCAGGCGAGGTCGCCCGCGGCGTGCAGGCCGGGCACCGTCGTGCGTGCGTGCTCGTCGACCCACACGCCCGAGGCGGAATGGCCGCTGCACAGGCCGATCTCCGAGATGTGCATCTCCACCATGCGCTCGCGGTAGTCCGTGCCGCGTCCCGCGTGGAAACGGCCGCGGCTCGGGCGCTCGTTGGTGTGCAGGATGGTCTCGATCTGCGCGATCGTCTCCTCGGCCAGGTGATCCAGCTTGAGGAACACCGGGCCCCTGCCGCCCTGCAGTTCCTGCTGGAACTCCCACATCATCTGGCCCGACCAGTAGTCGCACTCGATGAAGCGATCGCCGCGCGCGTTGGTCGTGTAGCCGCCGAACGGGCCGGTGACGTAGGCGCAGGCCGGACCGTTGTAGTCCTTGATCAGCGGGTTGATCTGGAAGCACTCGATGCCCGAGAGCTCGGCGCCGGCGTGGTACGCCATGCTGTAGCCGTCGCCCGCGTTGGTCGGGTTCTCGTAGGTGCCGAACAGGTAGCCGGAGGCCGGCAGGCCCAGGCGGCCCGCCGCGCCTGTGCACAGCACGACGGACTTCGCGCGGATCACGTGGAAGTCGGCCGTGCGGCAATCGAAGGCCATCGCGCCGGCGATGCGGCCCTGGTCGTCCGTGAGCAGGCGCGTCGCCACGAGGCGGTTGGTGATCTCCACCCGCGCGCGCTTGAGCTGGCGGTACAGCACCTTCTTGATGTCGTGCCCCTCGGGCATCGGCAGCACGTAGGTGCCCAGGTGGTGCACCTTGCGCATCGCATAGTCGCCGGTCTCGTCCTTCTCGAACTTGACGCCCCAGCGATCGAGCTCCTCGATCATGTCGAAGCTGCCCTGCGCGTAGGCCATCAGCGTCTTCTGGTTGACGATGCCGTCGTTGGCGGCGGTGATCTCGCGCACGTATTGCTCCCGCGTGGCGAACCCAGGCACGACGGCGTTGTTCAAGCCGTCCATGCCCATCGAGATCGCGCCGCTGCGCTTGACGTTGGCTTTCTCGAGCAGCAGCACGCGCAGCGACGGGTCGGCCTGCCTGGCCTTGACGGCCGCCATCGGGCCGGCGGTGCCGCCGCCGATGACCAGCACGTCGACTTCGTGGGTGAAGGTGTCCATCGGGGTCCCTTGCGGCCTCAGCGCCGCTCGATGCGCAGGCGGTACTGGAAGTTGTCCGCGCGGCAGTAGAGGTGTTCGTAGTCGACGGGCCGGCCGGCCGTGTCGTGGGTGAGGCGCTCGATGCGCAGCATCGGGGCGCCGGGACTGATCTCGAGGGCGTCGGCGAGCGCCGCGTCGGCCAGGCCGGCGTCGATCACGAGGTCGGCGTGGCCGAGCGGCGTCGCGCAGTCGTTCTCGAGGATCAGGAAGATGTCGCGCCTGGCCAGATCCTCGCGGGCCAGGCGCTGGCCGAGCTCGCGCGGCACCCAGGTGATGTCGAGCGACACGGGCTGGCGGTCGAGATGGCGTACGCGGCGCACCTGCGTCACGGGAGCGCGGGGCGGCAGGCCCAGCCGGGAGGCGACGAGGTCGCTCGCCGGCTCGTGTTCCACCGCGAGCACGCGGTTCCAGGTCTCGTGGCCGCGCGCCTCCATGGCCTCGGCGAAGCCCTGCAGCCGGCCGAGCTCCTGGAACGGGCGCGGGTGCGACACATAGGCGCCCTTGCCGGCGAGCTTGAAGATCAGGCTCTCCTTCTGCAGGTCGCCGAGCGCCTGGCGCACGGTGATGCGGCTGACGCCGTACTGCGCCATCAGTTCGCGTTCGGAGGGCAGCGCATCGTCGGGCCGCCAGGCGCCGCTGAGGATGTGCTCGCGCAGTTCCTCGCGGATGCGGGCGTGCAGCGGCGCGGGCCGCGCGGGCCAGGACGCCGGCCGTTCAGCCGGGCAAGGGTGCAGTCGTCTCACGGATGGTCATAGCTGGTCATGACAGGTGAGACGATAGGAGGCGCGGGGGCGCCTGCGAACGAAGCGAATCGCGCGTGGACGTACGCGATCCGCCTAAGTCGGAAACCGCAGGAGTTCAGGCGTGGCGCGACGAAGCACGGTTCCAGGCAGCGCCGCGCCGTCGAAGCGGTCCCATTGGAGAGGGCTCCGGCCGCTTCAGTCCTGCCTGGCGCGGCGGCTGCGCAGCACGCCCAGCGTCAGCACGCCGAGCGCCAGCAGCATCGCGGGCGTCGGCTCCGGCACGGCCGGCGCGTAGGTGTTCGCGATGCCGGTGAACCTGCCGTCGGCGTCGAGGACGTCGTACATGCCCGTCAGCGCGAAGTTGGTCGCGCTGGTGTGCAGGAAGAAGAACGACGAGCTCTCGCCGGCGTCGACGTCCGAGGCGAACAGGAAGTTGATGTCGCCCTGCGGATCGATGGCCGGGTTGAACAGGCGGCCGGTGGTGGCGCCCACCGTGCCCAGGCCGTCGATGCGCCAGTCGGCGTCGGTCATGTAGCCGTAGCCGAAGTTGCCCAGGCGCAGGGCGTCGATGCCGGTGCCGCCGTTGGTGCCCGGGTCGACCACGACGCGCCAGTAGAAGTCCAGCGTGCCGGTGCCGGTCTCGCGCACGACGCGGTTCTGCACGTAGCCGGTGACGCCATCGAGCGTGAACGGCGTGTCGGTGTCGGCGAGCACGGTGCCCGCCAGTTCGGGGCGTGCGGCGACGGTGGTGCCGGCGAGCGGCGTGTCGAGGAAGCTCTGGCCCGAGAAGCCGTTGTTCAGGGCGACGGCACTGGCGTTCGTGGCGAGGCCGCCAAGCAACAGGGACGTCACGAGGGCGAGGGCGGACAGGGCCGGGCGGCGCGATCGGATCATGGCAACTCCGTGGTGGTGTGTCGGAGCCTGCACGGTAAGGCGGGGCCTGAACACGCGTCCATCCCGCTTGGGAGGGGAGCCCCCTAGTGTCGTGATTGAGAAGTTCGTTGAAGAATCCCCTCGAAAACGCCCGTGGCCGTCGCGAGGCATCGAGCCTCGCTCCGCGCGCCGCCTGGCCCACGGACGTTTGCGAGAGGATTCGGCAACGTCTCCTCTGCGCTCGGGACCCGTTCAACGAACTTCCCAATCACGACACCAGGTTGCCGGCGATCCTGCGCCGCGTGCGCAGGGGTCACGCTTGACGTGCCGAGTCGTCCTGCCGGTCGAACTGTCGTCGCAGCAGCCACACGCCGACGGCCGCGAGCGGGACGCTGGCGAGCCACAGGATGCCTGGCAACGTGGCCGCGGCGCCGTCGGCCGGCTGCAGCGTGGCCAGCACGGCCAGCGCGGTGTTGTAGCTCGCATGCAGCGCGATGCAGGGCACCAGGGAGCGCGAGCGCGTGTAGAGCCACCCGCTCAGCGCGCCGATCAGGGTGGCCGCGACGAACTGGTACAGGTTCAGGTGCGCCAGGCCGAACAGGGCCGCGGAGCACCAGATCGCCTGCGCCCGGGTGTAGCGGCGCAGGAAGCCGCGCAGGACGATGCCGCGGAAGAACATCTCCTCGACCGCCGGCGCGACCAGGCACGTGACGATCAGGGTGGCCAAGTCGTTGCCGGCCATGCGCTCGAACAACGCGCGTTCGCCCTCTGACAACGGGAACGCGCGCGTCACGACGACCTCGACGACCGCCACCGCCAGCACCATGGCCGGCACCAGCAGCAGCACGCGAGGCACGAGCGCGAGCGCGGTGCCGCGGATCGACGTGCGCGCCGGATGGAACAGCTCGTGGTACGTCAGCTTGAGCGCGTGCATCACGGTGGCGAACATGAGGCCGTTGCTGAGGATGGTCTCGAGTGCCCAGCATTGCGGCTCGGTCAGGCCCAGCGTGTCGCGCGCGTCGTACAGCGCGGCCCCGACGACCGCGCGCAGCAGGAACAGCGCCAGCATCAGCAGCGCCGCCTGCAAGACCGATGGGAATGGGTTCTTGTCCTCGTCCATGCTCGATGTCGCCGCCGCGCCCGCGCCTTGGCGCGCGGCCGCCCCGCCCCGCTTGCCGCGCCGCCTCAGCGCGGCTTGTTCTGCTGGTAGCGCAGGTGCGCCTTGATCTCCGGCCACTCGCCCGCCGTGACGCTGTACATCACCGTGTCGCGCACCGTGCCGTCGCGGCGCAGCGCGTGGTGGCGGATCACGCCGTCCTTCCGGGCACCCAGGCGCTCGATGGCCTGCTGGCTCGCGAAGTTGTAGTTGTCGGTGCGCCAGCCCACGACCTTGGCGCCCAGCGTCTCGAACGCATGCACCAGCAGCAGCAGCTTGGCGCAGGTGTTGACGTGGCTGCGCTGCGTGCTCCTGGCGTACCACGTCCAGCCGATCTCGACGCGGTCGATCGCGGGCACGATGTCGTGGAAGCTCGTCGAGCCGACGATGCGGTTCTGGTTCTCGAGGTCGACCACCACGAAGGGCAGGCGGTCCGTCATCGACAGCGCGCGCTCGACGTAGGCCCGCGTGTCGTCGGGCGCGGGCACCGAGGTGACGCGCAGGTTCCACAGCTCCCCGTCGGCCGCCGCGGCCTTGAGCGCGTCGACGTGTTCGAGGGTCATCGGCTGCAGGCGGATGCGGCCGTCGGTGAGGGTGACGGGTTGGACGTTCAACATGGGAGGGTGCAGTTCGGTTCGAAGGGCGTTGGCCGGCGGCAGGCCCGACCGAGGGAGCGCGGGAACCGGCTCTGCCGGGCCCGTCGCGGCCGGCCCCCTCGGGGGGCAGCGACCAGCGGGAGCATGGGGGTCAACGATTGTTCCGCTGCATGAAGATCAGCTTCTCGAACAGCGTCACGTCCTGCTCGTTCTTCAGCAGCGCGCCGATCAGCGGCGGGATCGAGACCTTCTCGTCCTTCGATTGCAGCGCCGTGACGGGGATGTCCTCGGCCAGCAGCAGCTTGAGCCAGTCCAGCAGCTCGGACGTCGACGGCTTCTTCTTCAGGCCTGGCAGGTTGCGCACGTCGTAGAAGCTCTTGAGCGCCGCGGCCACGAGTTCCTGCTTGATGCCGGGAAAGTGCACGTCGACGATCTGCTGCATCGTCGCGGCCTCGGGGAACTTGATGTAGTGGAAGAAGCAGCGGCGCAGGAACGCGTCGGGCAGCTCCTTCTCGTTGTTGCTGGTGATGAAGACGATGGGGCGCTGGACGGCGCGGATCGTCTCCTTGGTCTCGTACACATGGAACTCCATGCGATCGAGCTCGCGCAGCAGGTCGTTCGGGAACTCGATGTCGGCCTTGTCGATCTCGTCGATCAGCAGCGCGCACGGCGTCGCGCTGGTGAAGGCCTGCCACAGCACGCCCTTGACGATGTAGTTGTGGATGTCCTTGACGCGCGGGTCGCCCAGCTGGCTGTCGCGCAGGCGGCTCACCGCGTCGTACTCGTACAGGCCCTGCTGCGCCTTGGTCGTGCTCTTGATGTGCCATTCGAGCAGCGGCAGGCCCAGCGCCGCGGCGGCTTCCTCGGCGAGCATCGTCTTGCCGGTGCCCGGCTCGCCCTTGACCAGCAGCGGCCGGCGCAGCGTCATCGCGGCGTTGACCGCGAGCATCAGGTCGGGCGTGGCGACGTAGTTGCTGGAACCTTCGAACTTCATGGTGGGATCGCGCGCCCAGGGGCGGGTTTTGCCTGACGGAGTGGGTCGTTCCAGTATAAAGGGACGTTCCTATAATCGATTGGATAGCCGGGCCATGCGCCCGTTGCCTGGAAGTACTGCCTCTGTTCGGATCAACCAAGACGAGACGATGACAAGAACCCTGACCTTGCTCCTGGCCCTCGCGGCTTTCTTCCCCACCGCCCACGCGCAAGACGTCCAGCGCGGTTCGACCAAGGTTCAGATGTGCATCGGCTGCCACGGCATCGTGGGCTACCAGGCCGACTTCCCGCAGGTCTACAAGGTGCCCAAGATCGCGGGCCAGGACGCGAAGTACATCGCGTCGGCGCTGACCGCCTATCGCGGCGGCGACCGCAAGTTCCCCACCATGCGCAGCATCGCGGCATCGCTGTCCGACCAGGACATCGCCGACATCGCCGCCTATTACGCGCAGCTCGGCAAGCCCGAGGAGACGGTGCCCGCCACGCTCGCGACCCCGGTGCCCGACAAGCTGCGCACCGCGCTCGCCACCTGCGTGTCGTGCCACGGCCCCAACTTCTCGACGCCCACCGACGGCACCATCCCGCGCCTGGCGGGCCAGTATTCGGACTACCTCGAAGTGGCGCTGAAGTCCTACAAGGTCGAGGGCAATCCGCACTTCGGCCGTGCCAATGCCGTGATGGGCGCGATGGCCAAGCCGCTGAAGGACGACACCATCGCCCAGATCGCCGACTACCTCGCCTCGCTGCCGGGCGAGGTGCGCACCGTGCCGCAGGCGAAGTTCAAGTAAGGCGCCGGCGGCCCGCGCGCCGCGCAGGAATCCTTCACGCCAAGCCGCCTTCGGGCGGCTTTGTTTTTGCGATTCGTCGAGAAGCCCCTACAGTCGCGCCGCATCCGGCCGAAAAGCCAGGCAGTGCCGGCCCCGGGCCGGCTCCCGTCTCGCCTGCCCGAACGCTCCATGCTCAAGAAGATCCGCGTCGACCAAGTCCGCCTGGGCATGCACCTCCACGCACTGGAAGGTGCATGGATGGATCATCCGTTCTGGAAGACCCGCTTCGTGATCCGCGACGAGGAGCAGCTGAAGAAGTTGCAGGACAGCGTCATCCTGGAAGTCTGGAT
>DATCRO010000060.1:0-2986 GCA_036569025.1 Burkholderiaceae bacterium | reverse complement strand
CTACGGCATGGGGCTGATCACCAGCCGCATCACCGGCGTCGAGTTCGAGATCGGGGTGTTCCTCGGCCTGGGCGGCATCCTGGTGTGCTCCTTCCTTGGCGGCATGCGCGCCGTCACCTGGACGCAGGTGGCGCAGTACATCGTGCTGCTGGTGGCCTACCTGGTGCCGGTGGCGTGGCTGTCGATCAAGCAGCACGCCAGCCCGGTGCCCCAGGCGACCTACGGCTACCAGTTGCAGAAGGTCATCGCGTCCGAGAAGCGCCTGCAGGCCGACCCTGCCGAGCAGCGCGTGATCGCCATCTTCCAGGCGCGCGCCGACGCCGACCAGGCGCGCCTGTCCGACATCCCCGCCGCGCTCGCCGCCGAGCGCAGCGTGGCCACGCGACGCATCGCCGAGCTCAAGGCCGCCAATGCGCCGCAAGGCGACATCCAGGCCGCCGAGCGCGTGCTCGCGCGCGTCCCGCGCGACGCGGACGCCGCGCGCGAGCAGTGGACGCGCGAGCGCGATGCCGACCGCGAGCGCGCGCAGCCGCTCGCTGGCATGCCGCCGCACGCCCAGCAGTTCGCGGGCGACCCGCATGGCGACGCCGCCGCGCGCCGCGCGTTCGACGACTCGCGCCGCAACTTCATCGCGCTCGTGTTCTGCCTGATGGTGGGCACGGCGTCGCTGCCCCACGTGCTCACGCGCTTCTACACGACGCCTTCCGTGGGGGAGGCGCGCGCGTCGGTCGGCTGGTCGCTGCTGTTCATCGTGCTGCTGTACCTGACGGCGCCGGCGCTGGCGGTGCTGGTCAAGGTCGAGGTGTTCGATGCGCTGGTGGGCACCCGGTTCGACCGGCTGCCCGCCTGGATCAACAACTGGGCGCACGTCGACGGCTCGCTGCTGCAGGTGGCCGACGTCAACGGCGACGGCATCCTGCAGCTGGGCGAGATCAAGATCGGCGGCGACATCGTGGTGCTCGCCACGCCCGAGATCGCGGGCCTGCCCTATGTCATCTCGGGCCTGGTCGCCGCGGGCGGCCTGGCGGCGGCGCTGTCCACGGCCGACGGCCTGCTGCTGACGATCGCCAACGCGCTGTCGCACGACCTGTGGTTCCGCATCGTCGACCCGAAGGCCCCGGCCACGCGGCGCGTGACGGTGTCCAAGGTGCTCCTGCTGATGGTGGCCCTGGGCGCCGCTTACGTCACCGCGCAGAAGCCGGGCGACATCCTGCTGCTGGTGTCGGCGGCGTTCTCGATCGCCGCGTCGGCCTTCTTCCCGGCGCTCGTGATGGGCGTGTTCTGGAAGCGCGCCAACCGTTGGGGCGCCGCAGCCGCCATGGTGGGCGGCCTGGGCCTGACGCTGTACTACGCGCTCGTGAACTGGCCGGGCGTGCGCGAGGTCTTCGGCATCACCGGCCCCATCCGGCTCTGGGGCGGCATCCAGCCCATCGCCGCCGGCCTGTTCGGCGTGCCGGTCGGCTTCGCGCTGCTGGTGACGGTGAGCCTGCTGACGCCACCCCCCAGCCGCGCGGCGCGCGAGATGGTGGACGAAGTGCGGCTGCCCTAGGCTCCTAGGCGCCCAGGCGCGCGACGAGGAAGTCGATCGCGCTGCGCAGCTTGGCCGTGGGCTTGCGGTCCTGCGGATAGACCAGGTGCATCGGCGTCGGCTGGAACGACCAGGCGGGAAGGACGGGCGCGAGCCGGCCGGCCGCGATGTCGCCGGCCAGCGCATCCTCGGGCTGCAATACGATGCCCGCCCCCGCCGCGGCGGCGCGTCGCAGCGCGCGGCCTTCGTTCGCGGTGAAGCGGGCGGACACGGGGACGACGCAGGTCTGGCCGCCGGGCCCCTGCAGGTGCCAGCGGTCCGAGTGCTTCCAGTACGTGTTGCCCAGGCAGGCATGCTGCGCGAGCTCGCGCGGGTGACGGGGCTTGCCATGCTCGGCCAGGTACGACGGCGCCGCCGCGAGCAGGCGCCGATACAGGCGCAGCGGGCGTGCCACCAGCGAGGGGTCGCCGACCTCGCCGATCACCACGCCCAGCTCGTGGCCGGCGCGCATGAGGGCCTCGGGGCGGTCGTCCAGCGTCAGGTCGACCGACACGTCCGGATGCTCCGCGAGCCAGGCGGCGAGCGCGGGCGCGAGCGTCCGGCTGCCGAAACCCACGGGAGCGACCATGCGCAATCGTCCGCGCGGCGTTCGCTGCAGCTCGAGCGCGCTGGCCTCCGCGAGCGCGACGCCCGCCAGCGCGGCGCGGCAACGCTCGAGGTACAGCTGCCCGATCTCGGTGAGCTGGTGGCGCCGGGTGGTGCGATGGAGCAGCCGCGCGCCCAGTCGATTCTCGATCGCCTGCACCTGCTTGGCCACCATCGTCGGGGACACGCCCACCTGCGCCGCGGCCGCCGCGAAGCTGCCGCCTTCGACGACCCGCACGAACGCCTCCATGCCCGCGAGCTTGTCCACGATTCAGAACCTCCAGGTTGGGAATGTCCTGGATCCTCGCATGTTTTTCGCGGCGGCGCGTTGGCCGAGACTGGCGTCGAACCCCGGCAACCCGCCGGATCGGACACGGAGCTGAACATGCCCATTCTTCGACTCGAGATGCACCCCGGCCGCACGCCGGAGCAGAAGCGCGATTTCGTGCGCGAGGCCACGCGCGTGGCGGTGGAGATCCTCAAGTGCCCGCCCGAGAGCGTGGACATCCTGATCGACGAGATCCCGCGCGACCAGTGGGCCAAGGGCGGCAAGCTGGTCTCGGAGCTGTAGGACCGGTGCCGGCCCGCGCCGGCGGGCTCAGTTGAACCGATCGTCCGCCGCCCGCGCGTTCTGCCACGCGTCGTAGGCGGCCAGGCGGGCGCGTGTCCATTCCATGCTGGACTTGCCGCGCGCTTCTTCCCAGCCGCGCTCGAGCTCGGGCTCGAGCTCCTCGAAGGTTGCGCCCGGGTTGGTCGCGACGTTGCGGTTGTAGTGGGCGACGCCGTACGCGTAGGCCGGGCCCCATTCGTCGT
>DATCRO010000059.1:0-3851 GCA_036569025.1 Burkholderiaceae bacterium | reverse complement strand
CTGCCGACCAAGGACCCTTGCGGAAGCTGTGACCGCCCCATCGCGCAGGCACCCACGGGGGCCGTCGCCCCGCAGAGCCTGCCCGCGCCGCCGCGCAACACGGGCGGCGCCGCCGGCGCGACCTTCAAGCTCAACGACCTGCGCCTCAACGGCGTGAAGGCGCTGAGCAACGAAGAACTGCAGGCCATCACCGGCCCCTACATCGGCCGCGACGTCACGCTCTCCGACCTGGAGGAGCTCGCCAAGGCGATCACCGCGCGCTACAAGGAGCGCGGCTACTTCCTCGCGCAGGCCGTGGTGCCGGTGCAGACCGTGCGCGACGGGATCGTCGAGATCAGCGTGATCGAGGGCCGCCTGGGCAAGGTCGACGTGACCGTCGCTCCCGATGCGCCCATTGCCGAGTCGCGCGTGCGCGGCTTCCTCGCGCCGCTGCAGCCCGGCGCGGCGGTGAGCGCGCCGGACTATGAACGCGCGATGCTGCTGCTGTCGGACCAGCCGGGCATCAAGGTGTCGTCGGGCCTGCAGGAAGGCACGCAGCCCGGCACCACCGATCTCTCGGTCGAGGTGGCCGCCGCGCCGCGCTGGGCCTTCACCGCCGAGGGCGACAACCACGGCACCAAGGAATCGGGCCGCTACCGCGTGGGCGGCACCGCGCGCTGGCTCAGTCCCTTCGGCATCGGCGACAACCTCGACATGCGGCTGATGGTGTCCAACAGCAACGCGCTGCAGTTCGGCCGCATCGCCTACGAGGCGCCCATCGGCACCAGCGGGCTGCGCGCGGGCGTCGGCCTCTCGCGCGTGAGCTACGAGCTGGGCGGGCAGTTCGCCGACCTCGACGCGCGCGGGCGCGCCAACGTGCTCGACTTCTCGCTGAGCTATCCGCTGATCCGCCAGCGCCAGCAGAACCTCTTCCTGCGCCTGGGCGTGGACGTGAAGGACCTCACCGACGAGCTGCGCGCGGCCGACTTCAATTCGAAGAAGCGCGTCAACGGCCTGAGCCTGGGCTGGACGTGGGAGCGGCGCGACGAACTGCTCGGCGGCGGCTACTGGGCCAGCTCCGGCACGCTGTACCACGGCAACCTCTCCATCCGCGACCCCGAGAGCCGCGACTTCGACCGCAGCACCACGGGCCACAACACCGCGGGCGGCTTCACCAAGCTGAGCTTCCAGTTCTCGCGCCTGCAGGCCATCGTGCCACGCCATTCGCTGTACCTGTCGGTGGGCGGGCAGTGGGCCAGCAAGAACCTCGACGCGTCGGAGAAGCTCTCGCTGGGCGGCGCGCGCGCGGTGCGCGCCTACCCCTCGGGCGAACTGCTGGTGGACCAGGGCGTGATCGGCACCGTCGAATGGCGCTGGTCGTTCAACGAGGAGCTCACGCCCTTCCTGTTCTACGACGCCGCGCACGGAAAGATCGTGCGCAACCCCACGCCCTACGACGGCGTCAACAGCCACAGCCTGCGCGGCTACGGCGTGGGCCTGAGCTGGTCGCGCCCGGGCAATTTCTCGATCAACGCGACGCTGGCCTGGCGCGCCGGCACGCCGCCCGCGCAGACCGATGGCGGGGGCCGCAACCCGCGGCTGTTCGTGCAGCTCATCAAGGCGTTCTGACATGGCACTCCCCCAGGCTTCGCGCACTTCGTGTCGCTTCGCCACTCCCCTCCAGGGGGCGACACCAGCGGCCGGCAGAGCCGGTTCCGCGGAGACCCGGTTCTCCCCCAGGCTTCGCGCACTTCGTGTCGCTTCGCCAACCCCCTCGCCGGGGCGACACCAGCGGCCCGGCAGAGCCGGTTCCGCGGTGTCCCGCGAATTGCGCACGCCGGTTTCATGCATTGCGCTCAAGCGAGAACGTCGTGGAACACTGAAATGAAACAACGCAATCCATCTTCGCGAGCTCCCGCGCGGCGCCTGCAGCTGCGGCCCATCGCGCTGTCGCTGATCTGCGCGGGTGCGGCGCCCGCCATGGCGCAGGTGCTGCCCACGGGTTTCACGCCGCTGGCCGGCAACGTCACCATGTCGCAGGCGGCGAACGTGATGACCATCAACCAGGGCCTGGCGCGCGGCATCGTCAACTGGACGAGCTTCTCCATCGGCGTGGGCGGTGTGGTGAACATCGTGCAGCCGGGCGCTTCCAGCGTGCTGCTCAACCGTGTGACGGGCAACGAGCTTTCCACCATCGCGGGCCAGCTCAACGCCAACGGGCGCATCGTGCTGGTCAACCCCGCCGGGGTGCTGTTCAGCCAGGGCTCCACGGTCAACGTGGGAGGCATCATCGCGTCCACGCTGGCCATGACGACCAGCGAAGCCGATTTCCTCAACCCGGCGACGACGAAGTTCAGTTTCGAGCGTGCGGATGCCAGCACGGCATCGGTCATCAACAACGGCCGCATCACTGCGACGGGCGGCGGCCCGGTGGTGTTGATGGGCGCCACGGTGGCCAATGCCCGCATCGGCAGCGATGACGACAGCGGCCGCATCACGGCCGACGGCGGCACCGTCGCGCTGGCCTCGGGCCGCAAGATCACGCTCGACCTGGCCGGAGACGGCCTGACCAACATCGTCATCGCGACCGATGCGATGGCCACGCACGCCAGCGTGAGCAACAGCGGCACCCTCCAGGCCGATGGCGGGCGCGTGGCGCTCGTCGGCCGCTCGGCCACGGTCGGCGAGCTGGTGGTGAACCAGCGAGGCACGGTGCGCGCGCGCAGCGTGGGTACGCGCAACGGCGAGATCTTCCTGGGCGGTGGCGAGGACAACGAAGTGCAGCTCACCGGCGGCACGCTCGACGCCACCGGCGCCGCCGCAGGCGAACGCGGCGGCGACATCCGCGTGCTGGGCGGCAAGGTGACCGTGCAGGGGCTGGCCGACGGCACCAAGGGCGTGGCCGATGCCAGCGGCCAGGCCGGTGGCGGCTCGGTCACGGTGCAGGGCTACGACGTGGCACTTTCGCCGAACGCGGTGCTGCGCGCCGACGGCACGGGCGCAGGCGCCGGCGGCACGATCGGCGTGGGCACCGCCACCGGCGCTGCCTTCGCAGGCGATGCCGCCAACCCGCTGCCGGAGCGCGAGTCGCATGTGCAGGTCTTCGGCGAACTCACCGCGCGGGGCGCCAGCAGCGCTGCCGGGGGCAGCATCACCACGAGCGGCGACTTCGTGCGCATCGACCCGGCGCGTGTCGACGCCGCAGGCGGCGCGCAGGGCGGGGCCAACGGGCGATGGACGGTGTCGACTGGCAACAACCTCACCGTGGACGCGGATGCCGACATGCCGGCCTACGACGGCGCCTATCCCTCCCTGTCTTTCAGCGACGTGAGCGCGCGCGCCGTGGGCGCCACGCTCGGGCGCGGCACCGACGTGACGCTGTCGAGCACCCGTACCGGCGACAGCGCGGGCGTGACCTTCGGCAATGATGCGCAGGTGGTCAAGAACGAGGGCGGCAGCGCCACGCTGCGCGTCGACTCGGCCGGCGGCATCGCGATGAACAGCGGTTCGGCCATCGACGCGCGCGTGGGTGCACTCAACGTCGACTTCAACGCCGACTCGACCGGGCTGGTGGCGAAGAATGCCGCGCAGGTGAACGTCGGCGGCGGCAACCCGAGCTTCGAACTCGACTACGGTGCATCGATCATCATGAGCGGCGCGACCATCGACGCCAACGGCGGCAACATCCGTTTCTTCGGTCAGGGCGACGCGAACAACGGGCGCGCGGTCGGCGGTTCTCTGTCGCACAGCGAACTGACGTGGAGCGACGGCATCTTCCTGAGCAACAGTACGCTCGCGACCAGCGGCGCCGGGCAGGTCTCGCTGCGCGGCCAGGGACGCACGCGGGTCGACTCGCAGGACAGCGACACCAA
>DATCRO010000058.1:0-10612 GCA_036569025.1 Burkholderiaceae bacterium | reverse complement strand
CGGGATGCCGTGCTGCTGGCAGATCTGGTAACGGTTATGGCCATCGACCAGCACGTCGCCCCACAGCACCAGCGCGTCGCGGCAGCCTTCGGCCAGCAGACTGCGCTCGAGCGCGTCGTGCTCGTCGGGGGTCAGCGGTTCGATGTAGCTCTTGAGGTCTTCTCGGACGACGATGTTCACGGGGCGGTGCGGGGTTCAGGGGCTGCAGAGACGCGAAGGCCCGCGCGCAGGCGGGCCTTCGTCAGGGAATGGGTGCCATTCTACGGGCGTCAGCGCTCCACCGGCACCGCGCCGGCCAGCCGGCGCTGTCGGCCCAGGCGAAGTGATCAGAGATTTTTGTTGTTTAACAATGGCTTGCGCTCGATTTTTCGCGTGACACTTTCATTTTCCGAGGCGCACAGGAAGCAACCCGGCCCGGCGCCGCGGCGGCAGCCGATCAATGGCTTGAACGCGCCTCTTCGAGTCGCTTCTCTCCGAAATAAGTCTCCGGGGCGCCCGGAACGGCTCAGTCCGCGAGCTGGTGCTGCGGCTCGGCCAACGTGTCCGCGTGCCGGTGCACCAGTTTCCAGCCGCCCTCCTCGCGCCGGTAGATCTCGGTGACGCGCAGGTCCATCGGCACCGGATCGGGCTTGCCCTTCACGCGGACGCGCGCATGCTGCAGTCCGACCCAGTAGGCCAGGTCGCCGCTGTCCTGGGCCTGCAACACCTCGACCCGGCTCTCCCCACCGGCCTCGAAGTGCGCGGCGCCGGCGCGGTAGTCGCGATCCACCGCGTCGACGCCGTCGGCATGGCCGCCGTTCGGGCCGAAGAAGTGCGCCGGCTCGCGCCGGGTGACGACCTCGCCCAGCGGTGCGGCATCGCCGTTGACATAGGCCAGCGCGATGTCCGCGCGCCGCCTCATGAACTGCTGGAAATCGGGAGATGATGGCGTCATGGCTTGCTCCGTTGAAAGTGCCATGGCAGCAATCCCCGCGCCCCGGCGGCACGCGGGCGGCCCATGAAAAAGACCCCGGCCGACGCAGGTCGGCCCGGGGTCCTGGAAGCCATCGCCGGCGGTCGGGCGACCGCCACGGGTCACATGTGGTCGATCATCACCTGGCCGAAGCCGGAGCACGAGACCTGCGTGGCGCCATCCATCAGGCGGGCGAAGTCGTAGGTGACCTTCTTGCTGAGGATCGCGCGCTCCATCGAGGCGATGATCAGGTCGGCCGCCTCGGTCCAGCCCATGTGGCGCAGCATCATCTCGGCCGACAGGATCTCGGAGCCCGGATTGACATAGTCCTTGCCGGCGTACTTGGGCGCGGTGCCGTGCGTGGCCTCGAACATCGCGACCGAGTCGGACATGTTGGCACCCGGGGCGATGCCGATGCCGCCGACCTGGGCGGCCAGCGCGTCGGAGATGTAGTCGCCGTTGAGGTTGAGCGTCGCGATGACCGAGTATTCGGCCGGGCGAAGGATGATCTGCTGCAGGAAGGCGTCGGCGATCGAGTCCTTGACGGTGATGTCGCGGCCCGTCTTCGGGTTCTTGAACTTCACCCACGGGCCGCCGTCGATCAGCTGGGCGCCGAATTCCTTCTGCGCCAGCGCGTAGCCCCAGTCGCGGAAGCCGCCTTCCGTGAACTTCATGATGTTGCCCTTGTGCACCAGCGTGACCGAGGGCTTGTCGTTGTCGATCGCGTACTGCAGCGCCTTGCGCACCAGGCGCTCGGTGCCCTCGCGCGAGACCGGCTTGATGCCGATGCCCGAGGTCTCGGGGAAGCGGATCTTCTTGACGCCCATCTCGTCCTGCAGGAACTTGATCAGCTTCCTCGCCTTGTCGCTTTCGGCCTCGTACTCGATGCCGGCGTAGATGTCCTCCGAGTTCTCGCGGAAGATCACCATGTCCACCTTCTCCGGATGCTTGACCGGCGAGGGCACGCCCTTGAAGTACTGCACCGGGCGCAGGCAGACGTACAGGTCGAGCTGCTGGCGCAGCGCCACGTTCAGCGAGCGGATGCCGCCGCCCACCGGCGTCGTCAGCGGACCCTTGATGGAGACGATGTAGTCGCGGACGATCTCGAGAGTCTCGTCCGGCAGCCAGACGTCGGGGCCGTAGACCTGCGTGGCCTTCTCGCCGGCGTAGATCTCCATCCAGTGGATCCTGCGCTTGCCGCCATAGGACTTCTCGACCGCCGCGTCCACCACCTTGAGCATCACCGGCGTGATGTCCAGGCCCGTGCCGTCACCCTCGATGTACGGGATGATGGGCTGGTCGGGCACGTCCAGCGAGAAGTCCGGGTTGACCTTGATCTTCTGCCCGCCCGCCGGGACCTTGACGTGTTCGCTCATCGACTCTTGCTCCGCGTTGTTCTGGGTGACGGGGCCTCCGTGAAGACCCTCGGAAAAAAATAAATTCTAGAACGAAAAAAACTGTCAACCGCTCGACAGGGGGAACCGTTCAAGGGCTGCTACGCCCTGACGGGAAAGCAATTTCAACTTCATTAAGGTACCTTAAAATGACCAAGCTCCTGGCCGCCCTGATCGTTTCCACCTTCGCCGTTGGCGCCTTCGCCGCTGACGCCGCTTCGGCTCCGGCTTCGGCCCCCGCCAAGAAGGCCGCCAAGGCCGAGCACAAGGCTGCGAAGAAGGCGGAAGCCGCTTCGGCCGCTGCTTCGAAGTAATCTTCGAATCTTTCTGGGTCGCGCCGGCTTGCCGGAGCGGCTTCGAAAAGAGGGAACGCCCGGCCTCGCGCCGGGCGTTTTCATTGGCGGGGCCGATTCCCGATCCGCGCTCCGAACCACCCGTCGAGGCGGATCAAGCCGGGTCGCCGCCCGGCTTGGCGACATGGCTCACGGCATGGCCTGCGCGCTCGTATTCGCGCCAGCGCAGGCGCGCCGCTTCCCGATGCCCGGGATCGAGTCCCACGATCGCGATCAGGCGGTCGTAGGCCGCGACGTCGCCGATGGGGTGTCCCGCCAGCGACACGCCGATGCGGCATCCCGCCGGCGCCGTGGCCGCGCCCTTGACCAGCACGATGGGCGTCATCGCCACCCGGCGCGCGTCGCCGGCGTCGCGCGGGAGCACGATGTGCGGCACGAACTCCAGCTGCTCGAACGTCCACAGGGCCTGGTCCAGGCGATCGAGCAGCGCCGGCTCGCCGTGGACGGCCACGCGCGCGCCCGACCGATAGGCCTTGCGCAGCAGCCGGCACGCGTAATCCAGTGGATTCGCGATGCCGGTGTGGAAAGCAATTTCCGTCAAGGGGATCGGTCGCGGGAAGCGAGCGTCACCACCCGGACCGATCCGCGCGCCTCCTCGGGGACGGCGACGGGAACGGCCAGGCGGCCGACAATCACTTCGCGCGGCTCATGACGAAGTGGGTCAGCAGCGGCACCGGACGGCCGGTCGCCCCCTTGGCCGCGCCCGAACGATGGGCCGTGCCGGCGATGTCCAGGTGGGCCCACGGGAACTTGGACGTATAGCGCTGCAGGAACTTGGCCGCGGTGATCGAGCCGCCGGCGCGGCCGCCGATGTTGGCCATGTCGGCGAAGTTGCTCTTGAGGAGCTCGTCGTACTCGTCGTCCAGCGGCATGCGCCAGGCCGGGTCGAGGCCGGCGGCCGAGGCGGCCAGCAGGTCGGCGGCGAGCGCGTCGTCCGGCGAGAACAGGCCGCTGTTGTGGTTGCCCAGCGCGATGACGATGGCGCCGGTGAGCGTGGCGATGTCGACGACGGCCTGCGGCTTGAAGCGCTCGGCGTAGGTCAGCGCGTCGCACAGGATGAGGCGCCCTTCGGCGTCGGTGTTCAGGATCTCGATGGTCTGGCCCGACATGCTGGTGACGACGTCGCCCGGCTTGGTGGCCTTGCCCGAGGGCATGTTGTCGCAGGTCGGGATCAGGCCGACCAGGTTCACCTTGAGCTTGAGCTCGGCCACCGCGCGCACGGTGCCCAGCACGCTGGCGGCGCCGCACATGTCGAACTTCATCTCGTCCATCTCGGGGCCCGGCTTGAGCGAGATGCCGCCGGTGTCGAACGTGATGCCCTTGCCCACCAGCACGACCGGCGCGTCCTTCTTGGCGCCGCCCTTGTACTGCATGACGATGAACTTCGGCGGTTCGTCGGAACCGCGTGCGACGGACAGGAACGAGCCCATGCCCAGCTTCTCGCACGCCTTGCGATCGAGCACCTCGACCTCCAGGCCGTGCGTCTTGACCATGGCCTGCGCCTGCTCGCCCAGGAAGGTGGGCGTGGCGAAGTTGGCCGGCAGGTTCGCGCACTCGCGCGCGAGGTTCATGCCCGAGACGATCGCGCCGCCCACGGCCAGGCCCGCCTTGGCGGTGGCGACGGCCGACTTGGGCACGACGTAGGTCACCTTGGCCAGCGCCGGCGCCGGCGCGGCGCTGGGCTTGGTCTTCGTGTAGTGGTACGTGGCGTCGCCCGTGGCGATGGCCAGCGCCTCGGCGTGGGCCGCGGTGGATTCGCCGCCGACGACGGCCACGTGCCTGGCCGGGCCCGCCTTGACGGCGCCCAGCGCCGACGCGACGGCCGCCTTGAAGGCCTTGGGCGAGGTGTCGCGCGCGACGGCCAGCACCACGCGGGCCGCCTTCACGCCGGCCACGCGCGGCAAGTACACCGACTTGCCGGCCTTGCGCTCGAGGTCGCCGCCCTTGACGGCGTCGGCCAGCGCCGCGTCGATGGCGGCCCCGAACTTGGGCAGGTCGCCGGTGGCAGGCAGGACGACGATGAGTGCGTCGGCATTGACGCCGGCGACGCCCGCTTCGGGCAGGGCCAGGGTTTGGAAGTCCATGGTAAGGATTCGCAGTCGATTGGAGATAATCGCGCGATGTTATTCGATTCGACGGTCCGCAAGGAGTTGGCGCGCAGCTTTGCCGCGACGCTGATGGTGATCCTGACCATCTTCATGACCAACCTGGTCATCCGCACGCTGGGCCTGGCGGCCAACGGCGCGGTGGCGCCGCAGGACGTCGTCTTCATCTTCACGCTGCTGGGCCTGCAGACGCTGCCCACCATCCTGTCGCTGTCGCTGTTCATCGGCGTGATCCTCACGCTCGGACGCATGTACCGCGAGAGCGAGATGGCCATCTGGTTCTCCAGCGGCATCGGCCTGGCGCGCTTCATCCGGCCGGTGGTGTCCACCAGCTGGCCCATCATCGTGCTCATCGGCATCCTGATGCTGTTCGTCTGGCCGTGGAGCTACAGCCAGTACAACGAGCTGCGCCAGCGCTTCGAGCAGCGCGCCGACGTGCTGCGCGCGTCGCCCGGCCAGTTCCAGTCGTCGGGCGACGGCCACCGCGTGTTCTTCGTCGAGAAGGCGGCCAGCAACGCGGCCGGCGGCGGGCGCAACGTCTTCATCATGAACGACGCGGGCACGCGCGAATCGGTGGCGGTGTCGCAGTCGGGCAAGATCGAGAACATCGGCGACGAACGCTTCCTCGTGCTCGACTCGGGCCACATGGAGCAGAACGACAAGGCCTCGGGCGAGCACACGCACGTCGCGTTCCGCAACTACCGCGTGCACGCCGGCACCAGCAGCACGCCGTCCAACAACGCGCCCTCCCCGCGCGCCGTCGACACCGTCGACCTGATGCTGACCGGCGGCCCGGCCTACATGGGCGAGCTCACCTGGCGGCTCGGCCTGATCCTGGGCGCGACCAACCTGCTGTTCATGGGCATCAGCCTGTCGGCCGCCAACCCGCGCCGCGCCAGCAACTGGGGCCTGCTGTTCGCAGCGCTGGCCTTCGTCATCTACTACAACCTGCTCAACCTGACCCAGGCCTGGGTCGGCTCGGGCAGGCTCAACATCGTGGTCGCGCTGGTGGGCCTGCACGGCGCCGCGTTCCTGCTCGGGCTGGGACTGATCTGGTGGCGCGAGCACGCGACCGTCATCCACCCGGCCAAGCTGCTGCTGCGACGGAGCGCCGCATGAAGACCGTCCGCCAGCTGCTGTACCGCGACGTCCTGTGGTCCGTGTTCTTCGTGACCATCTTCTTCATCGCGCTGTTCTTCTTCATCGACTTCGTCGACGAGATGAGCCGCGTCGGCAAGAACGGCTACACCATGGGGGCCGCCGCGCTCGCGGTGCTGCTGGAGCAGCCGGGCCACGTCTACGAGCTGTTCCCCATCGCGGTGCTGATCGGCACGATCTACTCGATGGCGCGGCTGGCGTCGTCGTCCGAGTTCACCATCCTGCGCACCGCCGGCCTCGGGCCCGGGCGCGCGCTGAGCCTGCTGGGCGTGATCGGCCTGCTGTTCGCGGTCCTCACGTTCAGCCTGGGCGAGTACGTCACGCCGCACAGCGAGCAGGCCGCGGGCTTCCTGAAGGCGCGGTTCGGCCTGGGCCTGGCGGTGGGACGCACCGGCGCATGGCTGAAGGAAAAGCGCGCCGAGCCCGACGGCGAACGCTCCATCACCGTCAACGTGCGCGGCGTCGGCAAGGACGGCGAGCTCACCGGCGTGCGCATCTTCGAGATGGACGCCACCGGCCGCGAGGTGCGCAGCCTGCAGGCCGAGCACGCCGTGGTGCCGCGCGGCCGCACGATCAAGGAATGGCAGCTGCAGGACGTGACCGAGACGCGCTGGATCCCGCGCGTGGACGCCGCCGAGCCGCGCGTCGAGACCAGGCGCCTCGCGCAGCTGGCGTGGCCCACCACCCTCACCTCGGCCGTCGCCACCGCCTCCATCCTGCCGGTGCAGAGCATGGGCGCGCTGGACCTGTGGCGCTACAGCGCGCACCTGGCCGAACAGGAGCAATCGACGCAGACCTACCGCATCCAGTTCTGGAAGCGCGTGCTCTACCCGTTCGCGTGCCTGGTGATGGTGGCGCTCGCGCTGCCGTTCGCCTACCTGCACGCGCGCGCCGGCGGCGTCAGCGTGAAGGTGTTCGGCGGCATCATGCTGGGCATCAGCTTCGTGCTGCTGAACAACGTGGCGGGCCACCTGGGCATGCTGCACGAATGGACACCGTGGATCGCCGCGTCGATGCCCAGCGTGATCTACCTGCTGATGTCGATGTCGGCGTTCGCGTGGCTGGTGAGGTACCGATGAGCCCGCGCCCGCACGGCTGTCCGAAGGGCGATGACCCGCACCTGGCGGGAAGGCGCGCAGCGCCAGGGGTGCACACATGAATCAGGCCGTCATCCTCCTGGCCCACGGCGCGCGCGACCCGGCCTGGGCCACGCCGTTCGAGGCCGTCGTCGCCCGCGTGCGCGAGCGCGCGCCCGAGACCCTGGTGACGCTCGCGTTCCTCGAGCTGATGGCGCCCTCGCTGGAAGAGGCCGCCGCCGACCTGCTCGCGCGCGGCTGCACGCAGCTGGCCGTCGTGCCGGCCTTCCTCGGCATGGGCGGCCACGTGCGGCGCGACGTGCCGGCGCAGCTGGAGCGCCTGCGCCGGGCGCATCCGGGCGTGTCGTTCACGCTGCATCCGGCTCTCGGCGAGACGCCGCACGTGATCGCCGCGCTCGCCGACGCCACCATCGACCTGGCCGGACTCGGCTTCGCGTCCGCCCACAGCCCGCTCGACGGGATCGGCACATGAACCTGCACCAGTTCCGATTCGTGCAGGAGGCCGTGCGCCGCAACCTGAACCTGACCGAGACGGCCAAGGCCCTGTTCACCTCGCAGCCCGGCATCTCCAAGGCCATCCTCGAGCTCGAGGAGGAGCTGGGCATCGACCTGTTCGTGCGCCACGGCAAGCGTCTGCGCCGCGTCACGGAGCCGGGCCAGGAGGTGCTCAAGGCGATCGACGTGATCCTGCGCGAGGTCGCCAACATGAAGCGCATCGGCGAGGAGTATTCGAAGCAGGACGCCGGCACGCTGTCGATCGCCGCCACCCACACGCAGGCGCGCTACGTCCTGCCCGAGCCGGTGGCGCAGCTGCGCCGGCGCTTTCCCAAGGTGCAGGTCAGCCTGCACCAGGGCTCGCCCAGCGAGGTCGTGCAGATGCTGCTCGATGGCACGGCCGACATCGGCCTGGCCACCGAGTCGCTGGCCGAGCCCGAGGATCTCGTCTCGCTGCCCGCCTACGAGTGGGAGCACGTGATCGTCATGCGCGCCGACGACCCGCTGGCCATGGTCGACAAGATCTCGCTGGAACAGCTCGCCAGCGAGACGCTGATCTCCTACCACCCGTCGTTCACCGGCCGCCGCCGCATCGACGCCGCCTTCGCGCAGCGCCGCCTCAAGCCCAACATCGCGCTCGAGGCCATCGACTCCGACGTCATCAAGACCTACGTGAAGTCGGGGCTGGGCGTCGGCATCGTCGCCGAGATGGCAGTGCGCGACGACCCGGCCGGCGGCGAGCTCGTCAGCCGTCCTGCCGGGCACCTGTTCGGCCAGAACGTCACGCGCGTGGCGTTCCGCCGCGGCGCGTACCTGCGCGGCTACGTCCTCACGTTCGCCGAGCTGCTGTCCGACCGCCTCACGCGCCCCTTGCTGCTGCGCGCCCTCGGCGGCGACGGAGAAGAGACCTATGACCTCTGACGACCTCGTCGGCGCGAGCCGGCTGCCCAGCGTGGGCACCACCATCTTCACCGTGATGTCGGCGCTGGCCGCCAGGACGGGCGCGATCAACCTCGGCCAGGGCTTCCCCGACTTCGACTGCGATCCCGCGCTCGTCGACGCGGTCGCCGCGGCCATGCGCGCCGGCCACAACCAGTACCCGCCGATGACGGGCATCCCCGCGCTGCGCCAGGCCGTGTCGGACAAGATCGCGCTGACCACCGGCCATCGCTACGACGCCGACGCCGAGATCACCATCACCGCTGGCGCCACGCAGGGCATCCTGTCGACGGTGCTCGCGCTGGTGCATCCGGGCGACGACGTGATCGTGCTCGAGCCGTGCTACGACAGCTACGGCCCGTCGATCACGCTGGCCGGCGGCAACGTGATCCGCGTGCCGCTGGTGCCGGGCACGTGGCGGCCCGACTTCGACGCGCTCGCCAAGGCGCTGACGCCGCGCACGCGGCTGGTCATCGTCAACACGCCGCACAACCCGAGCGGCACGGTATGGACGTCCGCCGAGCGCGCGCGCCTGGCCGCCCTGCTCGCCCCGACCCGCGCGCTGGTGCTGTCCGACGAGGTCTACGAGCACATGGTGTTCGACGGCGTCGAGCACGCGAGCATGTCGGGCCTGCCCGAACTGGCCGCGCGCAGCGTCGTGGTGTCGAGCTTCGGCAAGACCTTCCACGTCACCGGCTGGAAGGTCGGCTACGTGGCGGCGCCCGCGGCGCTGATGCGCGAATTCCGCAAGGTGCACCAGTTCAACGTGTTCACCGTCAACACGCCGATGCAGCACGGGATCGCCGCCTTCCTGGCCGATGCGTCGCACTGGCGCACGCTCGCGCCGTTCTACCAGGCCAAGCGCGACCGTTTCCGCGCCGGGCTGGCCGCCACGCCCCTGAAGCTGCTGCCCTGCGAGGGCACGTACTTCCAGTGCGTCGACTATTCGGCGCTGTCGGACAAGGACGATCTCGCGTTCTGCGAATGGCTGGCCACCGACGTGGGCGTGGCCGCGATCCCGATGTCGGCCTTCCACGACCAGGCGCCCGACCTGCGCGTCATCCGCTTCTGCTTTGCCAAGAAGGAAGCGACGCTGGACGAGGCGCTGCGCCGCCTGCAGGCGCTCCGGGCCTGACGCTCAGCGCTTGGTCGGCGGCTCGGAATCGGGGCCGTCGCCGTCGCGCCAGTTGCGCGGATCGGGCTTGCCGCGTGCGGGCGCGGCCGGCGACAGGCTCAGCTCGTCGAGCGTCAGGTGCACGTCGCCGCCCGACGGCGGCAGCTCGAGGTCGAGGTCGCTGCCCGACGGACCGGAGTCGAAGCCGGTCATCTCGAAGCTGGTGAGCATGCCGTGGCGGGTATCGCCCTCGACGTCGACCGACTCCAGGTCGAGGCCGGCATCTTCCTCGGGCAGCGCGCGCTCGTTGACCTCGCGGGCGCTCGGGTAGGAGGTCACGCTGGCGGCGTGGGCGACGCCGTCGTCCAGGGGCAGCAGCACGTCGATCTGCGTGCCGCCGTGGCCGCCGCCGTGCTGCCACAGGTCGCGCGCCAGCGAGTACAGCACGAGCACGTCGCGGTAGGCCGGCAGGTCGAACAGCTCGCTGGTGTCATCACGCTTGAACAGCAGCGATTCCAGGATCGCCATCGCGTCCAGCGGCGAGTGCCATGCGCGCTCGAGCTGCGCGATGGTCTCGGGGTAGTCCTCGAGCGAACGGCCGGCGCTCGGGCCGGTGTCCCAGTCCGGGGCGTAGGCGTTGAAGCGGCGGTTGAAGCGGGCCCGCGTGCGCTCGTAGGCAGCGCGGTCGCCCTGGCGACGGTAGATCTCCAGCAGCTTGGTGTAGGGCAGCGGGCTCTGGCCGCCGGCGCTGCGCAGGTGCGACATCAACAGGTCGACGGCCGCGTCCTCCTGGCCGAGCGCGATGAAGAAGTCGGCCTGCTGCTCGAGGTCCAACAGCTCCTCGACCGACAGCTCGCGCGGCGTGCCCGCCGGGGCCACCGCGGCCGCGAGCGCATGGCGATCGAGCGGACGGGTGGCCGAGTGGTCGACGATCGGCACGCCACGGGCGTCGCCCTCGTCGACGAGCGGCAGGTCGTCGTGGGCGGCTTCCTGCGGCGCGGGCTC
>DATCRO010000057.1:0-9014 GCA_036569025.1 Burkholderiaceae bacterium | reverse complement strand
GTCCAGCAGCAGCTTGGCAGCGATGGGTGGCAGCGTGGCCACGGGCGCGCGCTCGGGCTCGGGCAGCGTGATGAAGCGCAGCGCGATGCCGAACACGATCACGAAGCCCATCAGCGCGAGGAACAGCTTGCGGAAGCGTTCCTCGTCGTCGTGCGCGAGCGCCCAGGGGAGCGTCGATTGGCGGAAGGAGATTGCGGTCATGCCGTCAGTCCTTCCGGTTGACGGCGAACGAGACATTCGTGAAGTCGGCGCGCGCGGCGGTGTACATCACCTTGCGCAGCAACTGGTACGGGATGTCCTTGTCGCCCATGATCGTCACCGAGTGCGCCGTGGCGGCGTTCTCGGCCTGGGCCACCGGGCGGGCCGCGATGGCGTCGAGCTCGGCCTTCAGGCCCGGGATGACGTCGTCGGTGGCGTTGGCTGCCATCAGCGGCGCGACGTCGGCGACCTTGCGGCCCTCGACGACGATCTCGTTGGCGTTGACCGCTACCACCAGCGTCTGCTTCGGATCGGACTTGGCGGTGGACTCGGGCAGGTGCACGGAGGCGGCGGGCAGCGTCTCGACGCCGGAGTTCGACAGCAGGAAGAAGATCAGGATGGTGAAGACGTCGATCAGCGACACGAGGTTCATGTCGAGCGAGTTGCCGTGGCGGGCATTGCGCGCGGCGCGCTTCTGGACGGGGGTGAGCTTCATCGCGGGCCCCCTTTCAATGCCGCACCGGCGCGTCGCCGATGGAGATCGCCGGGAACAGGTCGACGTCGACCACCGTGGTGCCGCCGTTGGCCGTCTTGCCCGTGCGCATCGCGTCCATCACCTGGACGACGGTCTCGTACGGGATGTTGGGCTCGGGCAGCACGGACGCCGCGGTGACGGTCGGGAACTTGTTCTTGACGACGAACATCACGCCATTGAGCGTGGTGGTGTCGACGTGGTTGTCGGTCGTGTTCGGGATGCGCTGGATCAGGCCGCCGATCTTGTCGCCGACCTCGATGGCGTCGTGGCGGATCACGACCTCGAGCTTGAGGTCGTTCTCCTTGAGGCCTTCGTAGTTGGCCGACTTGGCGGGCAACGTCAGGTCGATCACCGACATGCGCGAGAACACCGCCGTCGACAGCAGGAACGGCACCAGCACGACGATCAGGTTGATGAACGCGCTGACCTCCAGCGCCTCGGACTTCTTGCGCAGGCGTCTAACAGGCATGGCGGCACCCCCGGGTTTGCGGGTGGGTGGAACGGCGCATGATCAAGCCGCCTTGTGTTCCGGGGCCAGGCGCTGGACGAGGTTCAGGAAGCTGATCTTGGCGCCTTCCAGTCCGTCGACGATGTCGGCGGTGCGGGCCTGCAGGAACGAGTGGATCAGCAGGAACGGGATCGCGACCATCAGCGCGAAGGCCGTGTTGTTCATGGCGATCGAGATGGACGCCGACAGCAGCGCCGCCTTCTCGGCCGGGTTGACCTGGGCCACGGCGGTGAACGCGTGGATCAGGCCCGTGATGGTGCCCAGCAGGCCCACCAGCGTGATGACGTTGGCGAACACGGCGATGTAGTGCGTGCGCTTTTCCAGGCGCGGCACGATCTCCATCATGCCTTCCTCCATCGCGGCGTCGATGTCGTCGCGGCGGCGCGTCGACTGCAGGCGCGACAGGCCGTTGTGCACGATCTTGCCGATGGCCGAATCGGAGGCCGCGGTGATGCCCAGCACTTCCTTCCACTGGCCGCCCTGCAACAGCGGCAGCACGCGCGCCCAGTCCTGGCGGTTGGCCACGCGGGCCTTCTGCAGGAAGACGAAGCGCTCGATGGCGATCGCGAGGCCCGTGGCCATGATCGCGAGGCTCGGGAAGATGAACCAGCCGCAGTCCTGGAAGAACTTGACGATCGAGTTGAGGGTATCCATCTGGAAATCTCCGGGAACAGAGTCGGGAACGTGAAACGAAAGGGGACGATGCGGATTCAGTGCGCCGCGGGCGGGGTCGCCGCGGCCGGAGGCGCCACCGCGGCGGCGTGCTCCTGTTCGAGCTTGTCGTAGCGCACCTGGCGCCTGAAGACGTCGCGATCGACGGGCGCCAGCGCCTCGTCGACCACGCTCACCGGCGGCCGGCCGGCGAGGTCGCCGGGCAGCGGCTTCTTCCACGGCACGATGTAGAGCACCTTCGGCAATTCTCGGTTGCCGATGATCTTCGTGGGATCGATTTCTGCGCGATCCTGGCCGAACGCCGGTGCGACAAGGCAACCGATCGTAAGCAGGCAGGCGAGCGGGCGTCGTGCGGTCATGACTTCTTCTCCTTGGACGCGTTGGCCGACCTTGCAGCCGGCGCCGGGGCCGGTGCGGGCGCCGGCGCGGCGGCGGGCGCGGATGCGGCGGAGGCGGCCGCCGTCGCGGCGCCCGGCACGCGGCGCCGCACGTCGGCCTGCCACTTGGTGACGACCGGATCGCCACCGGGCACCAGCGCGAGGTAGCGCGTGTACAGCTCCAGCGCCTTGGCCGGCTCGGCCAGGTACAGGTCTTCCAGCACGCCCAGGTTCAGCACCGCGGTGGCGTAGTCGGGGTTGATGGCCAGCGCGTGCTCGTAGGCGTCGCGCGCCTTCGTGAACTCGCCGGCCTGGCGATAGGTCAGCCCCAGCTGGTCCCAGGCGACGGCATGGCCGGGGGCCAGCGTCGTGGCCTTCTCGAGTTCGCTGACGGCTTCGGGCAGGCGGCCGGCGTTGCGGGCGATCACGCCCAGGTTGGCGTGCGGGCCGGCGAGCTCGGGGTTCGATTGCGTCAGCGCGCGCAAGCCCTTCTCGGCGTCGGCGACGTGGCCGGCGCGCATCAGGGCCAGCGCGTCGTCGTACGCGCGCTGCGTGGCGGGCGCGATCGGACCGGTGGACGCCGGCGCCGGTCCGGCGACCGCGCTGGCGGCGGCCTTGGGCACGGACGCCGCGGCGCTGGCGGCCTGGGCGGCGGCCGACGCCGCGGTGGAGGCGTCCGGCTCCGTGCCGCGCGACATGAATTTCACCGAGCCGCAGCCGGCGAGCAGCGCGGCGGCCGCGGCGGCCGTCAGCGCCAGGCGTAGGCGTTCAGCGGATCGCATCGACGGTCGCCTCGCTGTGTTCGGACTTGTTGTAGCGCGCCGGCTGCAGCGTCTTGAGCGCCTCGAAGCTCTTCTTGACCCAGTCGTCGTAGATGCCCTGCGTGGTGCGGCTCGCGTTGATGCCATGCAGCTCGATCGCCTTGAGAACGTACGGATCGGCCTGCTCCTCGAGCATCTCGTTGTACTGCTCGAGTTCCAGCTTGGACAGCTTCTTGGGACGCTGCGACGACGTGAGCGCCTTGGCGAAGTCCTGGTAGACGTTGGCCACGTGGTACGTCGCGGCCGTGGTGACCTCGGCGACGCCGTAGTCGCTGGCCACCGCGTACGCCTTGAGCGCGTCCTCCATCTTCGCCTTCTTCAACTTCAGGTTCTTGGCCAGCGGTTCCACGAGCGCGACCTTCTGGTAGGCCTCGTACGACGGCTGCGCCGCGGCCAGCGCGGCCATCGCGCCGAGCGTCTTCGTGCGGTCGGTGCGCGCCGAGCCGCCGTTCTGGTCGGCCACGAAGATGGCGTGCATGTGCGCGTTCTCCACCGCGGCGTTGCCGTCGATGTGCGCCAGCTGCGCGAGCCTGTAGTGCGCCTCGACCGCGGGTTCCAGCGGCGTGGGGTACTGCTTGAGGTAGCGCTCGTAGTCCTTGGCGGCGGCGGCGCGGTTGGTCCCGGCATCGGCGGGCTTGGGCTTGCCGGCCTTGACGCTGTCCGGGTCGCTGCCGGCGGCGCGCTCGTACAGCGTCGCCGCCTGCCACAGCGCGATGCGGGCGCGGTTCTGCGCGTCCGGCGTCGTGGCCGGGGCCTGCGCGATGCGCTCGTACTGCGCGGCCGCGGGCGCCCACTGCTTCTGCTCGCTGTAGGCCAGCGCCAGGTTGGCCGTGACGTCGCCTTGCAGCGCGTGGTTCGGATAGCGCTGGCGGAACGCCTCCAGCGCCTTGGCCGCGGCGGGCCAGTCCTTCAGCGCGATCAGCGAGGCCGCCGCGTCGTACTCGGCGTTCACGCGGATCGCCGAGCCGGGCGCGGCCACCGCGACACGCGCGAAGTTCTCGGCCGCGGCCTTGTTGTCGCCCGCGGCGCGGGCCTGCTCGCCCTGCTTGTAGATCGACGCCGCCAGGCGCTCGGTCAGCTCGCCCCGTGCCGGATCCTTCTCGGGCACGAGCGCCAGCACCTCGCCGTAGGCCTTCTCGGCCTTGTCGAACTTGCCGGCCTCGAACGACGTGTGCGCCACCAGTGTCCAGGCCACGCGGCGCTGCGCCGGCGTGGCGGGGGGGTCGAGCGCGAGCACCTGCTCGGCGACGCCCGCGGCGCGGTCGTTGTCGTGCAGCTTGAACAGCGTGTCGGCGGCGTTGGTGAGCACCGCCGGCGTGCGCGAGTCGTTGGGGAATGCGGCCGCGAAGCGCAGCTCGCTGTCGACGCCCGCGCGCTGCAGCGGCAACAGCGCGTCGCCGGTGACGCCCTTCTGTTCGGCGGCATGCGCGAGCAGCGCGGAGTAGCCCGCGTCGGCGCCGTGCGGATGCGCCGGGTACTCGTAGGCCGTCTTCTCGTACTCGATCGCAGAGGCCGAATACTGGCCGCTCTCGTACAGCACCTCGGCCAGCAGGAAGTTGTTCTCCGCGGCGTCCGGGTCGCTGCCGAACTCGGCCAGCCACGCGCGGTACCACTTCGCGGCCTCGACGTAGTCGTCCTTGGCCTTGGTCTTCTGCGCCTGCGCGTGATAGCGCTGGGCCAGTTCGGCCAGCGCTGTCTTGACCAGCGGCTGCGCCTTCTCCCAGCCCTCGGGGTTGACCTTGCGGAACTCGCCGTCCAGGCCGTACTGCGCGACGTAGTCCTTCTTGGCCGACAGCGCCAGCTGGTCGAAGCCGGCGTCCTGGTCGATGGCGATGACCTTGGCCTGCATGACCGGCGCCTGGGCGTCGAGCGGATTCAGGCGCGCGAAGCCGGCATAGGCGTCGGCCGCGTCCTTCGGGCGCTCCTGCTTCAGGTACAGCTGGCCCAGCTGCTGGTAGATGCGGAACTCGTAGCCGCGCCGGCCGGCGTCGGTCATGTAGGGCGGAATCGACTCGGCGCCCTTGAGGTTGGCCAGCGAGATGCCGATCACGCGCAGCGTGTCGTCCACCAGTTCCTTGTCGGCGCGGGTGAGCTTGTCGGACTGGCTGAGGTCGTCGTCGCGGATGCCCACGATCTTGGCGTCCAGCACGCCGAAGAACGAGCTGAGCGCCTCCTCGAGGTTGCCCTGCTTGAACTTGGACCAGCCCTGCATGTACAGCGAGCGCTCGCGGTACGGGTTGTCGTAGTCGCCCTTGAGCACCAGCGTGTAGGCGGCCTCGGCCTTGGCGTACTGGCGCAGCGTGAACAGGATCTCGCCGCGGCGGAACTCGACCTCGTCGTAGTAGTGCGTCTTCGGGTACCTGGCGACGAGCTCGTCCAGCGTCTTGAGCGACTCCTCGAGCGCGCCGCCCTGCTCCTGCGCCCGCGCGAGCTGGTACAGCACGCGGTCGTTGTTCGGGTCGTTCGGGTAGTTCTTCAGGTAGTCGCGGTACTGCGCGATGGCCGCGGAGTAGTCGGGCACGCCGGTGGTCGTCGGGTGCGCGGCGTTGGCGTTGTCGGCGCTGGCCATCGACAGGTCGCCCAGGCGGCGCAGCGCGTCGGCGCGCTGCTTCGCGTCGGGCGTGACGGCCAGGAAGTTGCGGTAGGCGGCGATCGCCTTGTCCTCGTCGGCCGGGATGCCCGGATCCTGGTCGATGACCACTTCCTTGGCCAGCAGCGACTTGATGGTCGGCGCGTTGTCCGGCGTGGCACCCGGCTTCTTGGCGCCGCCCATCACTCCGCACGCACCGAGCGAGCCGGTGAGCACGACGAGCGCGAGCGCGCGCGGCAGCGGCGCCAGGCGCAGCAGCGGTCGAAGGCGGTCAGGGCTTGTCGGCATGGCTGCCCTCCTCCTTCGGTTCGGTGGCGCGGTCATACAGCTGCGCGACGGCGTAGCGGGCCTGCGCGGTGTAGGCGGCCAGGCGCTCCTTCTGCGCCTTCAGTTGGGTGACGGCGATCTCCTGCAACGCGCCCTGCTGTTCCCTGGACAGCGCGGCCACGCGCGGCAGCAGCACGTTCAGGCGGGCGTCGAGCTCGGCGATGCGGCGCGCGAAGTCCTCGAAGCGCACGGGCTCCTCCTGCTGCGCCCTGGCGAGGTCGGCGTCGTGCTGGCGCGCGTCCGCGAGCGCGTCCTCGGTCTGCTTCTGGCCCTTCTTCGCGCTCCATGCACGGGCCGGGTATTCGTGCGCCAGCTGCCACGCGAGCGCGCCCGCCACGCGGCGCAGGCGCTCGCGCGCGTCCGCGAGGCCGGGGTCGGCATCGGCGGGCAGCTTGGCCAGCGTGTCGGTGACGCGTGCCAGCCGCTGCTGCAGCTCGCGCTCGCTTGCGTCGGCGAAGGCGACGCCGTCGGCGGCGTCCTCGGCGGACTTGAGGTCGGCGGCGTTGGCGTCGCTGCGCTTCTGCAGCTGATCGAGGCCCAGGCCGCGCGCCTGCTGCTGTTCGCGGATCCTGGGCAGCCGCTCGGCGAATGCCTGGCGGCGCGTGGCGAGCATGTCGCCGAACACGCCCAGGTTGTCGTGCCACTCGGTCAGGTTGTGCGTGAGGAACTGCAGGTCGCGATAGTTCTTGAACGCTTCCTGGAACTCGTTGCCGGCGATCACCGGCGTGAGCAGGCTCGCGTGCGGCATCAGCGGCAGGTCGCGGAAGGTCTGGAACCAGCCCATGTCGTCGCCGGGGTTGCGGGCCATCAGGCCGTCGACGAGCTTGCCTTCGCGGATCGCGGCGATGGTCGCGTCGATGTTGGCGTCCTCGTTCTCGAAATTCGCGATCGCGTTCTCGTAGCGCTGGAGTGCCTGCGCGTCGGCGTGCAGCTCGGCGTACGCGTAGGGCACGGCCAGCTGCGCCTCGAGCACCGACGGGTCGCTCGGGTCGCGGCCGGCCAGCTCCAGCCAGGGCACCAGCGCCTGCTTGGGGTTGCCGACGGCGTCCGCCGCCCAGCCGAAGCCCAGCAGGGCGGCGTTGGCCTGGATGCCCTGCAGGCGCACGCGCTGCAGGTAGTCGCGCGCGAGCATGGGCTTGCCGTCCTTCATCGCGGCGAAGCCGAGGGCGACGTTGGCCTTGTCGCGCAGCGCGCGGCTTTCCTCGTCGGGCATGGTCTGGCGGCCGAGGTCGTCCAGCACGTTCGTGCCGTGCGCGACGTCGCCGCTGCGGATCATCGCCACGCCCAGGTTGTAGCGCGCGTACAGGTCGGTGCCGCGGGGGCCGGCGATCGGCGTCAGGATCTTGCCGGCGGCGTCGTTGTCGCCGAGCGCCATCGCCACGTTGGCCTGCAGCAGCTTGCGGTCGTCCTCCAGCGGCGCGGGCAGCACGTGCTCGACGCGGCCCAGCGCCGCGGATGCCTCGGACATCAGGCCGCGCTGGTAGCGGATCTTGGCCAGGAAGTACCACGCGCGATCGCGCACCGACGGCGGCGCGCCGCGCGCCAGCAGCGCCTCGAACACCTCGGCCGCCTGCTTGTGCAGGCCGTAGGACAGCAGCAGGCCGCCGCGCAGGATCTCGGCCTCGTCGGCGTGGTGCTGCATGCGGTCGAAGTGTTGCGACACCTCGAGCTTGGTGATCGCCGGGAAGTAGCGGCCCTGGTAGAACTCGAACAGCACGTCGCCGTAGTGCGGATCCACCACCGGGTGCTTGGGCGGATCGGCCGGCACCTTGTTCGGGTCGTCGGCGGCGCGCACGCCCGCCGTCGCGACGACGCCCGCGACCAGCGCGGCGACCAGGCGAACGGAAGGAAGGTGGCGCAGGCGCAAGCGCATCGTCGTCACTGCCAGACTTTGACGTCGAATTCCGGCTGCAGCTTCTGCTGCACGTCCTTGATCTGCAGCTCGATGTACTTGGGCTCGGTGCTCTTGTCGAACTTGATCGTGGTGGCGCGCTTGTAGTCGCGGTCGTGCGGGCCCTTGCCGGTGAAGAACGCCACGATCTCGTGCGGGCCGGCCTTCAGGTCGCCGAGGTAGACGCGCTGGACGCCGCCGCGATGCAGCGCCTGCACCTCCAGCGGCGTGTACAGGTAGGTGGTGACGACCTTGTCGTCGAGCTTGACCTGCACCGAGTCGAGGTCGAACAGGAGGCCGACGTCCATCGACACGAACACCGCCACCTGCGTGTTGGCCGGGAACAGCAGTTCCTCCTCGAGCACCAGCAGGTCGCGGTTCAGGCGGATCACGTCGGCCTTGGTCTGCTGCACGCGGTCGTCCAGGCTGCCGGTGGGCGCCGGCTCGCTCGCGGCGGCGCTGGCCGCGGCATCGGGCGCGGACGCGGCGGCCATGGGCGCGGCGGCCGAAGCGGCGGTGGCGGGTGCGACGGCGGGCATCGCGTCGACGACGGCGGCCGGCAGCGGGGCGGAAGCCGCGGCGGCCGGAGCATCGGCGGCCAGCACGGGCGACAGCGCCGCGGCGGCGCACAGTCCGAAGGCGATCAACGCCGTGCGAGTCAGTTTGAGCATGCTGATCTCTCTTGTCTTTTCTTAGAACGTGGCCGACAGCACCGTGTTGAACACGCTCGCGTGGTACGAGTACGGCTTGCCGGTGTCGGGGATCGTGTAGTCGGCGTAGTGGAAGTCGATGAACTGGTACGTGCCGCTCAGCTTGACGTCGTACTTGCCCGGGATGCTGCGCAGCGTGTACGACACGGTCACGCCGGGGCCGAAGTCGTGCATCGTCGCGAGCTCGCGGTTGCGCGACACGTACAGCGTCTGCGTGGGCGCGTTGTCGCTGTAGAACAGCGCGTGGTTCTGGCGGTAGTAGCGCACGAAGCTCTCGAGCAGCCAGCCGGGCGCGAGGTTGCGGTTGTACGCGAGCTCCAGCGTGTGGCCGCGGACGTTCCACGTGTCCCAGTAGTAGCGGTAGTCGGCGCGCAGCGAGCGGCGG